>JAUNIZ010000142.1 GCA_030523165.1 Prevotellaceae bacterium | reverse complement strand
TGCACACATTTTAGGCCTGTTTTTGCAGCCACGAGCATTTTATTTCAAAAAAGTGTCCTTCTCAGTGCGTTAACAGTATGATTTTTGCTTTTTAGGCAACATGAATTTCTGCATAAATATGCAGAAAACAAGATCACAAACATAGGATTTTCTTATAACTCAGCTAAACAAGAAAAACGTTTTCTGATGGCTATTTGATTACATTCTTTATGATTTCAACATCTCCCTATATTTATTGGGAGTATATCCTTCGGTTTTCTTAAACCAGCTTATGAAGTTCTGTGATTGTTGAAATCCAAGTTCCGATGCTACACCGTTTATGTTTTTCGTTGTATCAGCCAGTTTTTCTTTAGCGACTTCCGCCATTTTCCTATGTATCATTTTCAGAGCCGATATTCCGGTCAGCTTATGTATAAGGTCATTGAAATAGTTGGTAGAGATACAAAGCCTCTCGGAACAATACTGTACAGTAGGCAGTCCTTCTTTTGCAGGAAGTTCAGATTTCCAATATTCGTTCAGGAGTTGTTCAAAACGAACAAGTATATCGTTGTTCTGCACTTGACGTGCCGTGAACTGCCTTCCATAGAAACGCAAACAATAGTCAAGGACGAGCTTGATATGGTCTATCACTATCTGGATACTATACTCTTCATTTCGTCTCAGTTCTGTTTCTATACGCTTAAAGCAATCAATAAGTAGCGCCCTTTCCTCGTCTGTCGGAGAAAGAGCCTCGTTGGTGTCGTATGAAAAGTAAGTATAGCGGCTCATGAGCCGTGAAAGATATGTTCCATTAAGCAAATCGGGGTGGAACATCAGCACATATCCCTTTATCTTATGGTATTCGCCGTCGTCTTCAGCACCAACAACCTGCCCTGGAGCCATAAATACAAGTGCACCTTCCTTATATTCGTATGTGCCGTTTCCGTAATGAAGCCTGATGTTATGTCCTTTTATATATATCGCATAATAGCCTATCAGACGACGCATGCTTATGCTTCGTATAGGCGGAAGCGTTGAGAAATCAATGACATTGACCAACGGATGAAGCGTTTGCGCACCTATCATATCACCATATTCTCTTATATGATTTACTATTATTATATCTTCCATGCCTTCAAACATTATGCTTTTGTGATACAAAAATACTCAAAATAACGATATTTCTACGCTCCAGAAAAAGGAAAATCATAATAAACAGAGTTATAAATACTTTTTTCAGAAGTATGACTATCGAGACGAATACATATTACAAGTAATTTTGCACCCCAAGAGATTAATGACAATACAATATCAAGAACAATTTAAACAAAACAATATGGACAAGAGGAGACGCATAATACTTGGTCTGGTACTTCTAAGCTATTTTATCGTCGCGATAGACGGCTCTATCGTCATAACAGGACTTAGCCGTATTTCAACAGACTTGAACCTGTCTCATGTAGCTTTCTCATGGGTTCAGAACGCATACGTATTGGCTTTCGGAGGCTTTATGCTTATGGGAGGAAGCATGAGCGATACGTTTGGAAGAAAAAGGATGTTCAACATCTCGTTGGTTCTGTTCGGCATAGGTTCTTTAGGTTCAGGAATAGCACAATCGGCAGCTTTCATTATCGTTTCAAGATTCATACAAGGAGCAGGCTCGGCGATAATGGCGCCTTGCTCACTCGCATTGATAATGGATTACTTTGAAGGGAAAGAGAGAGTCAAGGCGGTTGCCTGGTATGGTTCCATTTCTGGTTTAGGGCTATGCATAGGACTTATTCTTGGAGGTGCTATTACCGATTATATATCATGGCGTGCGGGATTTCTTGTAAATATCCCTATCATCTGTGTCATGATTACACTTTCCATAAAGAACCTCGACGGGAAAGACATCACAAAGGCAAGGTTTGACATAATCGGCACAATATTGTCTGTAGCAGGTATCTTCTGTCTTGTCTATGCCATAGACGGTGCTGACAACATGACGATATGGGTTATTGCAGGCATAGTCTTGTTGGCGGTATTTGTATCTTGCGAACGCAACAACACTATAGCAATCATGCCATTGCGGCTCTTCAACAATGCCGACCGCCGTAACGCATATATTTCGAGAATGTTGCTTATCGGAGCAATGATGGGTTTCAACTTCTTTATATCCGAATTCATGCAAGAAACGTTCCGATATACTCCACTTATGACCGGCATAGGATTCTTTCCTATGAACGTCGCGACATTCATAGGTGCCATGAAAGTACCGTCTGCAGTAAACAGATATGGGAACTACAGAGTATTGATTACAGGCCTGATCCTGCTTACAATAGGTTTTTCGGACATGCTAATGCTAAAGGGTGATAGCTCATATCTTTCTGGAGTTGCGTTACCGATGCTCTTTATCGGCAGTGGCGTGGGCTTGTCAATGAGTCCTCTCACCAATTTAGGCATATCAGATGTAGATAATAACGATGCAGGTGTAGCCTCTGGACTGGTCAACGTGGCTCATCAAATAGGCGGAGCATTAGGACTTTCGGCAATGGTGTCAGCAAGCAACAATATTACAGACATGGCGGAACGCTTTCATTCCGCCATGTATTTAGCCATTGCATGTATAATTATTGCTCTTTGCCTATCGTTGTCTACAAGATATAAATACGGTAAACATAAGCTTGGTCTATATTTAAAGCACTCAAACAACAAGAACAAACCTACAAACGCTTGATTACTCTTGCGGGATTGCCGCCTACAACGGTATTCGCTTCAACGTCTTTAGTAACGACAGCACCTGCTCCGACAACGGCATTCTCGCCTACTGTCACGCCTGGCAATATCGTAGCGCCTGCACCTATCCAGCAATTCCTTTTAAGAAGCACAGGCTTGCATGTCAATATCTGCCGGTCATACAAGTCGTGATTGTTGGATATCAGTTGCACATTTGCCGCTACCATTACATTATCTTCTATTTCAATGCCTCCTGCAGCCATGAACAGAGAATTGTTCATCACGACTACACCGTTGCCAATCTTCACTTTATTGCCTCTAACTACATTTACAGGTGGCATTACATGACTGCCTTTACCTATATTTCCGCAAAACAACTCAGAGACAAGTTCATCGTATTCTGCCGTCATAGGCATGGTATGGTTTATCTTAAAGCACAACTGGGCACAACGTATTCCCTCTGCAGGATCTGACTGTTCGGGAATACGCATGTCTATTCTAAACTCTTCTTTATTCATATCGTTATTTTACGTAATACACGTAATTCTCTTTACGCGGCTTAACGTGTGGTGCTGCGTCTGAAGAAGGATAACCTATCACGCAATGACCGATGCCTTCATAATCGCCTTCAATGCCCCATTCCTTAAGCAATGCCTTGCCTTCTGGAGAATCGAACACTTCTTTAGCGCGATGAATCCAGCAACTTCCCAAGCCTACCGCATGGGCTGCGTTCATCAGATTGCCCATAACAAGCGAACCGTCATAAAGATAAGTCGGACGATTACGGTCGGCAAGCACAATAAGAGCAACAGGAGCACCATAGAAAGGATCTGATGACGTGCCCAGAACCTTGGCGTTGAGTTCTGACAGATGCTTTACAACATTGCGGTTAGTAACAGCAATTATTATCGGACTTTGCATACCCATACCTGTAGGAGCGTATGTTCCTGCTTCTATAATCTGGTCTATCAACTCCTGTTCCGGCATTTTATCCGGATTGAATCCGCGAACGCTACGACGCGTCTTCATGTTTTCTATAATCTGATTCATAGTTTTATGGTTTTAGAAGTGAAAAGAAACCTATGCAAATGTAGCGAAAAAAAACACTTATCCGCTTGTCTTACAAGGCATCTTCCCACCCGTTCTTTAACTTAGTTGTATTGTTAAGCTTTCTTCATTCTTAGATACAGCTGATACAATGCCGGCAATAATATGCACAGAGAGCAAAGCACAGCATAGAGAACTCTCATATCTCCACCGAAAATCTGAGACAGAGGCATGTCTTCTGATTGTGGGAAAACGATATAAACCGCATAGCATACGGTATTGTTTACCCAATGCAAGACAACGCCAGGAAGTATACTGCCAGTGCGATAATACATCCAGCCAAGAAGAATACTGATAAGAAAGGCGTGTGGCATCTGTGCAGGGTTAGCATGAGCTACGGCAAATATTACTGCAGAAAGCACAATTGCAACCCAAGGCTTGCGTATGCTTCCAAGAAGAGACTTCAGTATTGCGCCCCTGAATATCAGTTCTTCCACCAATGGAGCGAAAAGGCAGATGGTAAAATAACCATACTGGTTTGATATTATTTCCTTTATCATTGCACCGGAAACGTCTGTCATTTCAGGAAGCAGTTCCTGTATCCACATAGACGGAACCAATGTCCCCAATGAAGCTATAGCAGACCAGAAAAGCACATCCCATTGACGTGTGCGCAGCCATGCAGGGGAAACAACTGCCCATTTGCGCCATAAAAACAAGGCAAGCAATAGAACGCTGTAAATAGCAGAAGCCAATATCATGGCAGTAGTGCCTATTCCAAATTCCCCTTTACCGCTTAAGCTACCCAATACGTCATCTACATTGCCACCTCCAATAAGTGTACTGACTGCAGTAACTCCCACAACAGTAAAATACTGAATGAAGAAAAAAACAAAAAGATATAATAAAGCCTTTTTCATTTGTAGTTATAATTTATTCTGTTAATGCATATTCTAATTCCACTGAACACATGGAACAAGACATATATAAATTGTTATCACTGTAAATCAATATCGTCTTCAAACAGACGTTCTGCCAGTTCCCTGTCTTCCTTAAGCTGCTCTATAAGCTTGCCGACAGACGTGAACTTCTGCTCTTTACGCAATCGATGAGAGAACATTACGTCTATATGCTGCCCGTAAATGTCATCTTCAAAGTTGAATATGTTTACTTCAAGCGTTATGTTGTTGTCGCCGAAAGTAGGGCGAGTGCCTATGTTCATCATGCCATGCTTAAAGCCCACAGTTCCCTCTAGGCGCACTTTTACTGCATAAACGCCAGGGCAAGGTATAATCTTCATATTGTCGTTCACCTCAACATTAGCTGTCGGGAAACCCATCTTGCGACCTTCCTGAAAGCCGCTAACAACTCTGCCCGATACAAAATAAGGATATCCAAGACAACGCTCTGCCATTTCGACTTCGCCTTCTGATAGAAACGCTCTTACAACAGACGAACTGACATTCACTCCACCAAGCACAAAAGGCTCTGCCTTTATTACTTCTATACCGAGTTCCTTGCCGTAGCGAACATAATCGTCAAAGCCTTCTTCACGATTGTGGCCGAAACGATTGTCATAACCTATTATAAGTTTCCTTACATTCAGCTTCTCACGCAATATGCTCTTCATGAAATCATAAGCGGAAAGAGCTGCCATGTCAGTGTCAAAATGCAACATCGCACAGCTGTCTATGCCCGTTTTGGAAAGCAATATTGTCTTCTCTTCTTTTGTAGTAAGGAGCCTTGGCTGGAACTCTTTATGCAGAACAAGGCGAGGATGCTCGTCAAAGGTTATAACCATAGACGTCATTCCCTCTTCTTTACTTGCCGTTTCAATGAGGTTACGGATAAGGAAACGATGCCCCAAATGAACGCCATCGAAGAAACCGATAGTCGCTACACTCGGGCTTATTCCATTACAGTCAGTATCGTTCAGAATTATCTTCATACCTCAAATAGTTGTTTTTACAGCTTGCTCAACCACTCATCGCCATTCTCGGCATGGATAGTGGTGATGCCGAGTTCGCTTGCAGCAGCGCAGTTCTTCGGCGAATCGTCTATGAAAAGCGTCTCGCCAGGAATCATAGCGCCTTCAACAAGCATCTGTCGGAATATCTGTTCATCAGGCTTGACAAGGTGCATACGATAAGAAAGGAATGTCTTTTCAAAGTAATCGTCTACCTCATAGCCTTCGTAAGGGAAGAAATCTCTTACTGCCTTATGCCAGTGTATAGGGTTTGTATTGCTAAGAAGCATAAGCCTGTATTTAGATTTCAGGCTTATAAGCTTTTCAAGACGACGCTTTGGAATGCCTATAAGCAGAGCATTCCAAGCATCGCATATAGCCTCATCACTTGCATTGCAGCCAGGGCAAAGCCTTCTTACCTCATTGCAGAACTCGCCAACGCTTATTCTGCCTATCTCTAGTTCATGAAACAAGTCTTCCTGACGACATTCGTCAATGTAGCTTACAATGTTTTCAGCACCTATCTTGTTGAAAGCGTCAATGCTTCCATATTTGTCAAGTCCGACCAATACGCCACCGAAGTCGAACACGATGTTCTTTATCCCTTGCATCTTATTCGTTTTATAAAACGCCATATCTCACCTACCCATAGCACCAGTGATGTTATAGCAATGATATATATCCATTCTGTCAATGACAACGGAACTGTACGGAACATGCGACCTCCGAAAGTAACGATAAACCACTGGCCTGCCAATATCATAACAAGCACAAGCAACAAACCTTTGTCGCGAAGGAATCCGTGGAAAGCGGAATGGTTTGAACCAAATGCCTTTGCGTTGAAAAGATTCCAGAACTGCAGCATAACAAACGCAGTGAAGAACATTGACAACTCATGTATCTGCATGCCTCCACCCTGATTGAAACAATGGATAAGCATAGCGAACAACGCGACAAAGAACAGCAATCCAATAACGATTATGCCCTGTGCCATGCCCTTTGTTATGATGAAGTCTGCACGATTGCGTGGCTTTTCCTTCATAACCTCAGCAGAAGGAGGCAATGAAGCCAATGCCAATGCTGCAAACGTATCCATTATAAGGTTCACCCAAAGTATCTGGGTAACGGTAAGCGGCATGTCTGTTCCGATAAGGGAACCACCGAGAACAAGCAACAGCGCAGTAACGTTTACTATCAGCTGGAAGTAGAGGAAACGCTGTATATTCTTGTATAATGAACGGCCCCACATCACTGCATTTACAATGCTACGGAACGAGTCGTCAATAAGTGTCATATCACTTGCCTCTTTTGCAACTGATGTTCCAGAACCCAAAGAAAGACCTACGTGTGCGTGGTTAAGCGCTGGTGCATCGTTTGTTCCGTCACCAGTAACGGCAACTACTGCATCATGCTTCTGCAACAGATTCACAAGACGCTGCTTGTCAGTAGGGCGAGCACGACTCATAACACGCAGTTCCACAACACGTTCAAACGCTTCTTCGTCGCTAAGAGCGGCAAAGTCGGGGCCTGTAATCTGTGCCGTTGCAGGTGTTTTCTCATCCCATATACCTATCTGACGGGCAATTTCAATAGCGGTAGCAGATGTGTCTCCAGTTACTATCTTCACTTTTATGCCTGCGTCAATACATTGTTTAACGGCATCAGGCACATCAGAACGGATTGGGTCACTGATAGCTGCAACTGCCTGGAACGTGAGATGTGACTCAGGAGACAGCTTTGCAGTGTCTACACTCTCGCCTTCTGCAAGTTTCCTGTATGCGAAAGCCAGAGTGCGCATAGCCTGATTCTGATAACCACGCAGCTTTTCGCGTATCTCTTCAAGTTCGCTTTCCTTGATATCACAGAAAGTAGAGATTATCTCAGGGGCACCCTTTACCATAAGCAGACGCTCACCAGCGACATTGGCAATAGTAGCCATATACTTGCGTTCAGTAGAGAACGGCAGCTGGTGTTCTATATTTTCCGATATTCTCAACGTCTTGTAGTCAACGCCGTTCTTGTCTAGCCAAAGCAGCAAAGCTACTTCCGTTGGGTTTCCGATGCCTTTACCGCCTTCTTCGTCAAGATGTGCAGTAGTGTTCAAGGCTATGGCTGAATTGAAAACGTCAGAACTCTTGTCATACACAACCATATCAGCTACCTGCATCTTGTTCTGCGTCAGCGTTCCCGTCTTGTCTGTGCAAATAACGGTAACTGCACCCATTGTCTCACATGCATGAAGCTTTCTCACAAGGTTATTGTTCTTCAACATACGACGCATGTTCAATGCAAGACTAAGCGTAACTGCCATCGGCATTCCTTCAGGCACAGCCATAACGATAAGAGTAACAGCCATCATGAAATACTGCAGCACTATTTCCGCCATCTTCAGATAGTCTGTAGAAGCCCAGATGCCTTGCTTGTCAGCTATGATGTCATGACCTAGGAATATGGCAAAGGCTGCTATAGAAACGCCAATACCGAACTTGCTTATGAGTTTAGCAAGTTTGTCAAGTTGGATATTCAGCGGTGTCTTTACAGAAGTAATCTCTGTGCTGCTGCGTGCAACCTTGCCTATCTCTGTGGCATCGCCCACTTCCGTAACCTTATATTCACCGCGACCGTTCATTACCATTGTGCTTCTAAGCACCTTTGACGAAGGATAAGTTGCTTCCTTGTCGTTCTTCTCAGGGTCAGCATGCTTGGTTATTATCGGTTCACCCGTAAGAGACGACTCGTCAATCTGCAGGTCAGTAGACTCAATCAGCGTTCCATCAGCTGGTATCTCGTCGCCTACCTCGATGATAACGACATCTCCTACAACAACATCCTTGCGTGCTATCTGCACTACCTTGCCCGCACGACGCACCTTGACAAGCGATTCCTCGCCAAGAGCAGTAAGCACATTGAACTTCTTTGCCGCATCCATTTCAAAGTAAAAGCCGATAGTCGTGGCAAGAAATATAGCAAGTATTATACCGATTGTCTCGATATACTCGTTCTCAATGATAGCGAGACCAAGTGAAATCAATGCTGCAAAAAGCAGAATCTTGATAATTGGGTCCTTATACTTTTCAAGATAGAGTTTCCAAAGTGGAGTACGTTTTGGAGGAGTAAGAGTGTTCTCGCCGTGCTGTTCACGGCTTTTCGTAACTTCATTGTCTGTCAATCCAATCTGATTGACTAACAATGGATTTGTTTCATTGCTCATCTATGATATAAAAATAAATAATGTTTTATGATGCAAAGATAATGCAAACGAGAGGAAAGAAAACTTGTTTTCAATTTCCCGAGTGCAGCTTATCTTCTGCAAAGATAATGCAAATAAGACGTAAAAACAAAATATAAAAAGGTTAAATTGCTTTTATTTAGATTACATAACATAAACGTTTAACTGAACTAAATAAATTTATATTGGAAAAGAATAGCTTTGGGCACACGTAAAACTATGTTTTATCAATCGTAAAACTATGTTTTCCATGTCGAAAAGCTATGCTTTGTCGCTGATAACGCTATTCACATAGCGGAACAGGCAATAAAAAACGCTCTCTCACAACAATCTATGTGTGAGAGAGCGAATATATAATCTCCTGACTTCGTCACTCAAAAAACATGCATTTTATAACTTGCTGATAAAC
>JAUNIZ010000141.1 GCA_030523165.1 Prevotellaceae bacterium | reverse complement strand
TACGCATCACAAACCATAGGGTTTCATTTTGAAAACAAATGCCATAATAATTCTTATAATACGTGTTGTTAAACCCATATCATAAGGGTGATTATAAGAAAACACGTACCATTTGCTTTCAATTTTTATCGACACTGGAAACAATGCAGATATTTGCACGATGCAAACGGCTCTTAATCCACGATTATTCCGTATCTTTGCATCGATAAAAAAATGATATTCAATTATGCAAGTAATCTATTTTACATTTTGAAAACCCGAAGAAAAGTCTTATTTTTGCAAGCTATATGGTACTTAATTATATTTGGATTGCGTTTTTTGTCATAGCTTTCGTCATTGCGTTGGCTCGACTAATATTTTTCGGAGATACGGAAGTGTTCCCCGCAATGATAGATTCTACGTTCGATTCTTCAAAGACTGCGTTTGAGATATCGCTCGGTCTTACCGGAGTATTGGCATTGTGGCTCGGAATAATGAAGATAGGCGAACGAGGAGGAGTGGTGAATGTTTTGGCAAAAGTGCTAAGCCCGATATTCATAAAGCTATTTCCTGACATTCCCAAAGGGCACCCTGTGACAGGTTCAATATTCATGAACATAGCGGCAAACATGCTCGGGCTTGACAATGCAGCAACGCCTCTTGGCCTTAAAGCTATGGAACAGCTTCAGGAACTGAACACGAAGAAAGACACAGCGACTAATCCTATGATTATGTTCCTTGTGCTTAACACGTCAGGGCTTACCATTATACCAGTGTCAATCATGGTATATCGCGCACAGTTAGGTGCAGCCCAGCCTACGGATGTGTTCATTCCGATACTCTTGGCGACATTCTTTTCTACCCTTATGGGACTTGTTGCCACGTCTATTTACCAGCGAATAAACCTCTTAAACCGTACCATTCTGCTCACTCTCGGAGGCATGTGCGTTGCCGTAGCGGCAATAATATGGGGCTTCGGACAGATGGATAAGGAACAGATGAACCTCGTAAGCTCGTCTATAGCCAACGTTCTGCTCATGACAATCATAGTAGGCTTCATCATTGCAGGAGTGAGAAAGAAGGTGAATGTCTATGATTCGTTCATAGAAGGAGCAAAAGACGGCTTCACCACAGCGGTAAGAATCATACCATATCTTGTGGCAATACTTGTGGCAATAGGCGTTTTCCGCGCCTCTGGAGCTATGGATGCGCTTATAGACGGCATAAAGTGGCTGGTAGGAATATGCGGAATCAGCACCGACTTTGTAGGCGCTTTGCCGACGGCATTGATGAAGCCTCTATCTGGAAGCGGTGCTCGCGGAATGATGGTAGACGCAATGTCTACATACGGAGCCGACTCTTTCGTGGGCAGGCTTAGCTGCATTTTCCAAGGTTCTACCGACACTACGTTCTATATACTTGCCGTATATTTCGGCAGCGTAGGCATAAGATATACCCGACATGCCGTAACTTGCGGTCTGCTTGCAGACCTTGCTGGTATCATCGCGGCTATATTCATCTGCTATCTGTTCTTCTAGAACGCAAGCGGAAAACATATTTCTGAAGAAACAAAACTCGTCAACGATAAACAAAAAGACATGGCAAACCTGAAATCATTGGCAAAGGATACTGCTATCTACGGGTTAAGTAGCATTGTAGGACGGTTTCTGAACTATCTGCTTGTTCCTCTATATACCGCAAAGATATCTGCGGCAAGCGGTGGCTATGGCGTAATTACAAACGTCTACGCATATACGGCATTGCTTATGGTAATACTGACGTATGGCATGGAAACGACATTCTTCAGATATGCCAACAAAGAGGGTGAAGACCCTGCAAAGGTATTCTCTACAACCCTTATATCTATCGGTTTCACATCGTTGATGTTCGTTATCCTTGTGCTGTTGTTCATCGACCCGATAACAGGGTTTATGGGTTACAGCGACCATCCGTCGTATATATGGGTAATGGCAATAACCGTTGCTATAGACGCATTCCAGTGTATACCGTTCGCATATCTGCGCTACAAGAAGCGCCCGATAAAGTTCGCGGCACTGAAACTGCTGAACATATTCATGACAATTGCGCTCAATCTTGTGTTCTTCCTGCTGCTTCCTGCACTATATGACAATCATATAGGAGACGGATTCATATCAAGCATATACGACCCTTCTATTGGTGCTGGCTACGCTTTCTATATAAATCTCTTCTGTTCGGCATGTCTTATATTGTTCTTCTGGAAGGAACTCACCTCTACAAAGTATTCTTTTGACAAGGCTTTGCTTCGCCGTATGCTTGGATATAGCTGGCCTATATTGGTGCTTGGAATAGCGGGAATACTTAATCAGACGGCAGACAAGATATTGTTTCCTTACATCTACAAGAACACTGATGCGCACACACAGCTCGGAATATATGGTGCAGCAAGCAAGATAGCAATGATAATGGCAATGATAACGCAGGCTTTCCGCTATGCTTACGAGCCTTTTGTGTTCGGAAAATCGAAGGATAAGGACAATCGTGAGACATACGCAAAGGCGATGAAATACTTCATTATATTCACTTTGCTGGCGTTTCTTGCGGTGATAGGCTATATGGACATACTTAAATATATAATAGGCCGCGACTACTGGGACGGTCTTAAGGTAGTTCCAATAGTAATGGCAGCGGAAATAATGATGGGTATTTACTTCAATCTCTCTTTCTGGTACAAGCTAATAGACAAGACTATCTGGGGAGCATATTTCTCTGGAGCAGGTTGTCTTGTGCTGATTGCCGTAAACGTAATCTTTGTTCCACGCTATGGATATATGGCATGCGCATGGGCAGGCTTTGCAGGCTATGCCACGGCAATGGTATTGTCTTATCTGGTAGGACAAAAGAAATACCCTATCAACTATCCTCTTAAAGACATAGCAGTATATGTAGCACTGACTCTTGTGCTATACTTTGGAATGACTTATGCTAACCGTCTGCTTCCTCTATGGGGAGCGTTCATTGTCAACACGCTATTGCTTATCGTGTTCATGGCATATATTGCAAAACGGGATTTCCCTCTCGCAAGCCTTCCTGTAATAGGAAAGTATTTCAGGAAATAAACACCCTGTATGGGTCAAACATATATATAACATAAATCAGAAAATATATAAACAATTAAAGAAAGTAATAATGAAAAAATTAGCAACATGTGTCCTTGGACTAGCATCCTTGCTCCCAGTCCATGCCGATGAAGGCATGTGGACCCTCTACAACCTTCCCCAGGCTGCATATGAGCAGATGAAATCCTATGGATTTGACTTGTCTTACAATCAGCTGTATGGCAGTAAAGACGCGATAAAGAACTCTGTGGTTCTATTTAGCGGCTATTGTTCAGGTGTCGTAGTATCTCCTGACGGTCTTGTATTCACTAATCACCATTGCGGTTTCGAGGCTATTAGAAGCCACTCAACGGTTGAACACGACTACATGCTCAACGGTTTCTATGCAAAGTCTTATGAAGAAGAGCTACCTAACGAAGGCATGTTCGTAAGCTTTATGATAGAGCAGCAAGACGTAACAGAGCGTCTTAAGGCTCTTGGCATCGATGAAATGGATGATAAAGATGCCGTTCAGCTTATCGATTCTGTAGCGACGGCAATGTCTGAAGACGCCAAAAAGAAAGACAATAGCCTGCATGTAGAGATTGACCCATACTATGAAGGCAACAAATACTTTGCTACTACTTACCGCATGTTCACCGACTTGCGACTTGTATTCACTATACCTAAATCAATGGGAAAGTTCGGTGGCGAAACGGATAACTGGATGTGGCCACGCCAGACATGCGACTTCTCTGTATTCAGAATCTATGCTGACCCTAAGACAAACGGCCCAGCGGAATATTCAAAAGATAATGTTCCTTATCACCCGGAGTCATGGGCAAAGGTGTCAATGGACGGTTACAAGGACGGAGACTTCGCTATGACTATGGGCTACCCTGGTAGTACCGAGCGCTATCTCTCGTCTTACGGCATCAGGGAAATGCGTGATGCAGGCAATGCAACACGTGCTCAGGTGCGTGGAGTGAAGCAAGAGATAATGAAACGTCACATGGACGCTGATGAGGCAGTACGCATTAAATATGACTCAAAGTATGCCCAAAGCTCTAATTACTGGAAGAACTCTATCGGTATGAACAAGTGTATCGACTCTGTAGGCATTATTCCTCAAAAGCAGGCATACGAGAAGAAGATAAGAGAATATCAGGAAAAGACTGGTTATCTTAAGGGTAAGCTTGACTTTGACGTAATGGAAAAGCTTTATTCTAAGCGTTTTGACCATATGCGTGCATTCTATTACTGGGCAGAAACATTCCGTCGCACTAACGAACTTGCTACTCGTGCAATGAAGATATGCAACGGTATGGAGGTAAAAGGTCCTAAGGAAGACTCTCTAAAGCAATATCATGAGTTCAAGGATAATAGCGAAGAGTGGGACGAAGCATTGGACAAAGAGGTTTTTGCAGCTCTTTTGAAGAACTATCGCGAGCATGTTAGCGAGGAATTCCTGCCTCCTTTCTATAAGACTATCGACAAGAAATTCAAAGGCAACTATACTTCATACGTGAACTATCTCTACAAGAACTCTATCCTTATGAAGAAGGATGCCAAGATATACTTCAACTCTAAGAACTACAAAAAAGACCTTGGAGTGCAGCTCGGAATAGACCTTACGGAATATCTTGCTGACCAACGCGCAGCATTAGGCAGCATCGCAGATTCAATAGATATACAGGAAAAGTATCTTTGCGCTGCTAAACTCCGTATGGAAGAAGACATGCCACACTATAGCGACGCTAACATGACAATGCGTCTAAGCTATGGACAGGTAGGAGGATTCACTATGAACGGCTCTCCATCTGGATATTACACAACTGCTGAAAGCATTGTCAAGAAGATGGATGCAGCGGAAAGCATACCTGACTATTTCGCTGAACCTATCATGAAAGAACTGCTTTCATCAAACGATTTCGGCAAATACCTTGACAAAACAACAGGAAAAATGCAGCTTTGTTTCCTCACTAACAATGACATAACAGGAGGAAACAGCGGCTCACCTATGTTCGACGGCAAAGGAAACCTTATCGGTCTTGCCTTTGACGGCAACTGGGATAGCCTTTCAAGCGATATATACTTCGACAAGCAACTAGCCCGTTGCATCGGTGTAGATATACGCTATGTAGTCTATATGATGGATAAATGGGGACACGCTGACCGTCTTCTGAAGGAAATCAACGTGAAATAGGCATCAAGACGCAATATTCTTTAATAGCGCATCAAGGCAAGAAAATAGCCCTGATGCGCTATTTCTTTTTGATAAACATATCTTTCACATGGATTATACTTCACATATCTTTCTTTTTCAACTTTTCTCTATACTATGCCAATGGGCTTATAGCAACACGCAAAACATAGTTTTCTGCATCGGAAAACATATCTTTTTTGGTTGGAAAGATATGTTTTCGTATATTTGCAACGTGGTAGAGAAAATAAAAGAAAATATCTCTTGCCACTCATATTCATAATATTAAAAATGACAACTCTATGAAGAATATTCTAAGTTTGATTATCATGTGCTTTGCAACTCTAATAGCTCATGCACAGAACGAAAAGCCATTCGATGTGGAAATATACAATGACGAGTATAAAGTAAGCATAAAGATGAACCTTTATGACAAGAACATAACCGTGCCAAGACAAGAGGTATATGGAGAACTTGACGGCTTTATAAGCTCAAAACAAAGCAGTAGCGTATGGCTTATAACATCTTCAAAGATTATAAACGATAAAACGGCTGAAATAGAAGTAGTCAACGACTATGGAAGCGAAGACTTCATAGCTACACTTAAGCTAAACGAAAACGGCACGTACACACTCGATAAAACCGACGGAAGCACTCTTAAATTCGCCGTAAACCGTAAATGGCAAAAGCTTCCAGGCAAAGTTGTGTTTACGAAAAAGTAATAAAAAATAAAGGGCATGCGCTTAAAACAACACATGCCCTTACTCGAGAAGTTTTACACTAAATTATTTTACAACAACTTTTACTGCCTTAGAGTTTTGCTTAATGATATAAACACCTGGATGTAAAATGCCATTTAATGAAGAATTTTCATTGACATTAACTCCTGATAATACCATACGTCCAGACATATCATATACACAAGCTGTTCCATTCAATATATTTGCGCCAACACCTTGGATACTTGTTGTACCATTCTCAAACAGACTTGACCATGAACCAGCTACATGTATAGCATCAACGGTAAGCACAGGATAAGTTCCACGAGACATTGAATTCTGAGCAAGCTTTATAGCCTGAATACTAGGAACATCCTGACATGTATGACTTGCTGTATTTGCCAATGCTGTAGGCTCTGTAACAAAATCTGTTGGATTAACCCAAATGCTTATAATATCATTATTATCTCCATCAACGAACTCATGTTTCATAACTACAAGATATGTCTTGTTGAGTTCAAGAGACTCACTGGCATAATCAACTTGACTTGATCTCGTTCTGCTTATACCAATCTTATACTTTGTTTCGTCTGTATCATCTGCTGTAAGCATTATTCGGCCTACATCCATACCATTGCTCTTATCAGTAATCCCAGTATCTGAACCGCGAACAAAACAAGCAAAATAGTTTTCATCACCTACAGATGTTACATTAATAAGCATAGAGCAATACACTGAACCCGATGAAATTTGGGTATCAGAGAATGCCTCTTGCAATGAATAACTTTTGGTAACATCTTGTAATCCAACACAATTACCTACTTCTTCATCCTGATAACCAGCATAAGTTAGATTGCCTTCTGCTACAGATATAGTATTTGTTTTAGAACCTGCACCATGATAAAGCCAGCCTCCTTGTCCATAGAGGTCACCTACATTATATTCAAAATCTTCTGTAAGATAGCGTTGTGCATCGGCAGACATTGGCACACAAAGCATAGAAGCTACTGCTAAAAACATTCCGAATGTTTTTCTACAATTTAAGTTTCTCATAATTTTGCTTTTTAATTATTAAATTTGTGTAAATAAAATGTTTGTGTTTAGCGTAATGCGACAACTTATTTCATAACATATTTACGAGTTGTTCCATCGCTCATCTTAACGATATTTATACCTTTTTGCGGAGCACTGATTTGCTTACCATCAATTGTATAACATGCTTTTACTTCAACATTCTCATTTGTCTTAGTTTCAGAAATGCCAGAAGTCTTAGAGAATGTACCGTCATTAAATATACGAGCAGCCATAATACCTGTATCATCTCTGCTAAATACTACGTATGAGCATTCTTCTTCAACAATAAAAGTTGCATCAGTATACTCGTTCAAATCACCAATTTGGGTTTTCCACAATTGATTTCCTGATTGGTCATAACGAGCAACATATAAATTATAATGTCCCCAATAACTATCATCTGTATAAGCAATAATCCAATCACCGTTGCTTAAAGAACCACAACCTATATTAGTGAAAGCATAACCAGAAGCACTTGTCTTATTATCAATAGTCCAACCTGCGTCACCAGATTCACGGTCGCCACTACTTGTAAACTGTTGAGCCTTGAAACTATATGTTCCATCAGTACCTTTCATAGCCCATGTAGTGAGAGACTTTCCTGTATTTTTATCAGCCGTAATATCACAATAATCATGATCTCCTTCTTCTGGTGTATATACATCAATACTATTAAGACCAAACTCCAATTCTCCATCTGCACTTACATGCTGGGTTGTTATCATGTGACTTGTACTTCCCATGAAACGTACAAATGTAACAACTGCACCACCAGAACCGTCAGAATCAAACTTATAAGGATGCAAATCATGTCCACCATAAGTATATGATGAAAGACAAGCTGGTTCGCTCCATACAGGTTCGAAATCCTTTGTATAACGCTGAGCCATAGTTCCGTCACTTCCCATATATATTGCAATGAAATCAGAACCTACACTTGGAAGAATCTGTCCACCAAATTCCTTATGCTCAGACCATGCAACTACACCGTCTGATGTTACTCTGTTAATAACAGGAGATGAACTTGTACGATATTTCCATTGTATATATGTATCATCACCAACACGAGTTACTTCTGTATATGGAGCTTCAAGGATATCATCGAATGTAAGTCCATCAATACCCCAAAGGAAATTCTGATCCTGATCTACTTTATAGAATACAGGCTGAAACGCACTAAAACCAGAAGTTATCTGTCCTTCTTCTGAACGTGAGTCAGCAAAACTAACTACAGCACAATTGTCAGATGTTGATGCAAGCGAAAAATCTGAACGCCATGATGGAGACTTATGATCATCTACAAGCAGACCGCTATCACCGAACTTCTTATTACCATCGGCATCAAAACACTGCATGTAAAGCTTAAAGCCTTCAGATGTCCAATCACTCCAGGCAAAAAACGTCTTGCCGTCATCTGTACGAACCATCATTGGTCCATCCAGTCCCTCTACTTGACCTGAAACAAGTACAGGATTCTTGTCCGTATTCCACTGTGCATTAGCTGTTGTAGATAAAGCTAAAGCTGCAAAGAATAATGATGTAAATTTTTTCATAATCTATGAGTTTAATTATTAAACATTGGTTTATTTATGAAGATATTATTTTATTATTACTTTCCTTATTAAACTTCCGTCTGCAGATGTTATAATATACGTTCCATTTCCATAATGTTCCATTATTGAAGACTCGTTCAAATCAGACATTTTAGTTGTAAATAATTTACGACCGGATATGTCATATACATAAACACTAATATTATTATCGGTAATAACATTTGTTATACCTGATGGTTCTTCAGCGGCATTGCTCAGACTAAAATTTACAATATGGGTTGTACCTGTGTATGTACCTTGAACCATCATCTTGCTATTTCCATCAGAATCTATTTGGTCTAACTTGTAATAACCATTTCCTGCACTAATGCCATCATCTCCGCTATCATCAAATTCTATAGAATAACAATCATCCAAATTAAGAGCGAACGTATGAGTATATTTTGTTCTTTGATCAACATAAGGTCCACCGTAATCTACGACTTCACCCAAAGAATTATATAACTTCCATGTTATTTCTTCTGGCTTACGATCAGTCATTATTGTCATTCTTACGGCATTATTTGCACTTACGGCATTCTGCATGGTCATATTGTATGAAACACTTTGCTCAGTTGAACCATTAATGTCAGATAACCATATAGAAATATTATTAATGTTTCCGTCAGATGACAATATAAAATCAGTAAAATCAGATGTCTTCAATGTATCACATTGGAGATATTCAATATTTCCCTCCCATGAAACAACCTGAGTCTTACCATTGATATCAATGTTTACATTAGCCGACTTAAGTGTATTCTTACCTATATTTC
>JAUNIZ010000140.1 GCA_030523165.1 Prevotellaceae bacterium | reverse complement strand
TTGGTCGTAAAAAGTAGCATAAAATGTGTGCATAATTAAAACGTTTGAAATCAGATATTTATATCGTTTCTATTGTCTATTGTGCAAAAATAAACCGTATAAAACAGGCGAAAACAGCACGTAACAAGCCGTTTTTGAGTAAAAAACGGCACATTTACGACCTGTAAATAGGCCACTTATCATCAATAACTATGCCACTTATTGCCAATAACTATATAGGTTATTCATAATAACCATACTTTTGCTCGTTCAAAGGTATATTTTCATGCTATTGTATTTCTATTTCGCGATTTATCATTGTCATGATTTCAGAAAAGTTTTCATAGCATAAACAATGTAACAAGCGTGTAAATTAATCAGAAAAAGTTTTCTGTCTAAAACAAATTTTACATCATAAAAGCCTTTCATTATTACGCAAGTTCGTATATTATAAATACAAGCACGGAAAGAATGAATAAACATCATTTAAAATACAATTGACATCTGACTTAAAACAATATGGGGTATTGACTTGGCAAAATGCCTGTTGGTTCATAACAACAAAAAAGCAGATAAGTAATATTCAGTTACTTTATCCGCTTTATGTTTTTAGTTGGATTATATTCACATTTTGAATAAATCCTACTTTTTCTTGACCTTATCTGCCATGCGCTTGAAAGCCTGACGATGGAACTTGTCTTCCGCCTTGATAATGTCATAGACCTTGCTTGCAGGCAACATACGCATAAACTCCTCGTGATAGCGGCGCTGCAGCTGTTTAACTTCAAGGTCTATCTTGTCAATCTCCTGGATATACTTCTTGCACTCTGCCTCCGTTACAGGCTTAATGCGCTTTAGCTGCTTCTTCTCGTCATTGAGTGAACGCTGCTTGTCTCTCATTTCGTTGTAAAGAGGAAAGAACTTTGATGCCTCTTGTGGAGTAAGACAGGCGTTACGTGTGATGAACTGTTCAAGTTCTATCTGGAATTTCTCAGGCGAAAAGTCGTTCTTGAAGCGCTTCTTCTGAGCAGACACGTTCAGAACAAGCAGAGACAGGAGCAATATGGCTAAGGTTCGTTTCATATAGAAGATATTTATTCGTTAGCTACGTATGAGTAGAAGTCGCCGTTGTCGAACATTGCATAGTCAGACACTTCGTCAATAAGGTTGTCTGTACTATACTGTGTGTTCTGTGCCTGCTGTGAATAGTGCATGTCTTGCTCCATGTTGCTCATATACATGAAGCCGCCGAACACTGCAACAGCAGCTATACATGCCGCACATGCCACGCTTATCCATCTGTGACGGACAACTCTTGCTTTATTATGCTTAGGATATTCAACAGGGATATTCTCTAACAGACGTTTCTCGAAGTCATTGAAATATCCTTCGGGAACCGTGAAATGGTTCTCTTTCCCGAATTTCTGTTCAATCAAATATTCTTCTTTCATACAGTTCACTTTTATGTTATGACGATAAATGTAGCAAAAGGTTTAATCAATAAGATAAAAAAATCATTCGTGAAGATGAAAATAATCTGAAATCTTCTTCACCGCTATATGGTATGAAGCCTTCAAGGCTCCTTCGGTAGTGCTGAGAGCAATGCTCATGTCGCTGTATTTCATGTTCTCGAAATAGCGCATGTTGAACACTGTACGCTGCACCTCGGGCAACGTTTCTATGGCCTCTATAAGCAAAGCCTGCGTCTCATCACCGTCAAAATATTCGTCTGCCAGCAGTAAACGGGCAACACTGATGTCATCGCTCGTAAGGTCAGACACCTTCTTTTTCTTTCGCACAAAGTCCAACGATTCATTGATTGCAATGCTGTAAAGCCATGTTGAAAGCTTAGACTTGTTCTTGAAGTTGTCAATGTTCTGCCAAGCTTTCATGAAAGTGTTCTGCATCACGTCGTTAGCGTCTTCATGGTCAATGACAATACGGCGTATTTTCCAGTATATACGTTCGCTGTATGACCTTACGATCATCTCAAACGCCTTACGCCTTGTTTTCTCCGAAGACAAAAGGTCGCATATTATATTGTCATTGTCTGCTGCTGTCATGTCATTTAACGAATGGAGACAACTCCTCAATCATTGCCTTGTCATAGCCATACACATCGCCATACTCTCTCATTATTCCTTCTGAATCGGGGAATACGGTATAATATGTGATGAAAACAGGCACGGAAGGTTTTATCTTTACCGAGTTTATCAGTTTCTTCTTGTCTATATTTGAGTTTTTCAGAGAATCCTTTTCGTTGACAAGCTTCACGGTCATTGAGTAGGTAATCCTTTCAACCAACTGGCTATCATTCTCCTCTAGCATGAACAGGGCAAGGTCAAGAGGCTTCTCCACACGCACACAACCATGGCTTATTGCTCGTCTGCTGCGCTGCAACATCCACGGTGTAGATGTGTCATGCAGGAATACGGAGAAGTTATTATCGAACCTGAATATGATTCTTCCAAGCGAGTTCTTCGGTCCTCCAGCCTGAATAATAAACTGTTCCCTATTCATTATCTTTTCATACGAAGCCTTTTCTGGAGGTAGCTTGCCGAGTTTCTTGTCAAGAATGAACATGCCCATTCTGTGCATGTAGTTATAGCTGTGCACCATTCCCTTGGCTATATTCTTTGGTATTATCCATTGAGGGTTAAGGTCCATACGCATTATGTCGCTCGACAGCAACGGTGTCTTTGTGGAAACCGCTCCTACACCGATACGCATGTTCAATATCTCTTTTCCGTCAACTGCTTTGAGCGTGTAGGAAGGGATATTTACTATAACGTATTTCTTGTATGACTCATAGTCAGAATGTGTTTTCAGTCTCCATCTGCAACGCTCAAGATTGCATATAGTCTTTAATCTTTGTGAATCGGTCAAGCTATTGATTGCCAATCTTTTGACAAGTTCTTCATGAAGCGTTCCTTTAGGTCTGCTAGCCCTTAGGAAATCGCCTACGCTATCGTTGAACGCCTTGGCAATAATACTTGAATAGAATTTGTTGTCGGCACGTTTCACGCGCAAGTCGCAAAGCTGTCTGAACTTTGTAGTAACGGAATCAACAGAATATTCTTCTAAGCTGTTAAAAAGATAGTCTGGGTTGACAAATCCGAAGTTCATTCCCGACGAATAGCGGAAGTATGCTTTCGTGAGGTTATACTCCAAGCGAGCCATAACCACATTTAAGTCTTGTGCATTATCGCCCAATACGTCAAGATTGCGCACACACTCAATGTCGCTCTCTATCTGCTCCGTTCTGAACATCTTAGTGTCAAGCCCGAACTCAGAAGCCTCTTTCAGATATCTCAACAGTGTGTCGGCTCTGTCTTCTACGCCAGCCTTGCTAATCCACATAAGCCGCTTCTTGTCCTTATAATAGTTGTGGGCATGCTTGTCCATAGAAAGCGCAATGCCTTCTCTGCCAATAATCCTGTCAATTTCGTTGCGTATTTCGTCTGAACTTACATAATACTCGTCATGCCTAAGTTCAGCAAAGGCATCTTCTGTTAGATTATGGTTGGGGTTGTCATATTTCTCATGGCAAGAAACAAACGCCATGACACAACATACAAAAAGAAAAATTAATCTAGTCGACAAAGCATTTAACGGCTACTTATTTGTTTACGGATATCTTTCTTACAAACTTTCCTATCTTTACTATATAGCAGCCTTTAGGGAGGTTAAGGTCATAATGACGGTCAGAACCATCCACCTTAATTGCCATAACACGTACACCTGCAACATTATATACATATAATGTCTCGCCATTTGCGCCTACAACATGAATAGTAGAAGAATTGACTGTAACAGACACTTCCTGCACTTCATTGTCAATGATTTCTATTGCTGGAGCAGCAACAGACTCAACAGGCATTGTGAACAACAACGCCATTGCAAACGGTAATATTAGTAATCTTTTCTTCATAGATGTACGTATTTACAGGTACAAAGATACACTAAAATCATTAACGGAACAAATTTTCTAGTATTTTTTTACGCTTTTATATATCAAAAACATCCATTTCGTTAGTCAAACATGAATTTTTGAATACTTTTTGTGCTTCTTCAAGCAAAAGATTCTCGTTTTCATATCGTGCTGAATAGTGACCCAACAGTAGTTTTCCGACATTTGCCTTAAACGCTACCGTTGCCGCCTGCTGTGCCGTACTATGATAATACAGCTTTGCCCTTTTCTCGTCTTCGCTGCAATAAGTCGTCTCATGATACAGCACATCTACATCCTTTACCAATTCATGAAGCGTGGGGATATACTTAGTATCTGAGCAATAGGCATATGAACGTGGTTTCTCCGAAGGCATGGTAAGTCGGCTGTTAGGAACAACGTCTCCGTCAGGCGTTATCCAGTCGGCACCGTTCTTTATATTATTGCGTTGGCTTTGCGGAATGTTATAGAAATCTATCATGTCGCGCCTTATATGCGGAAGCGTAGGCTTCTCACGGAAAAGGAAACCGCAACATGCAATGCGATGTTCCAACGGTATTGACGTTACCGTTACGCTCTTGTCTTCATACACCGTCTCGCTCTTCGTAGTGTCTACGGCATGAAATACGACTTCATAGTCAAGGCCGTTGCAGAACTCGTTCATCTGCATATTCAGAATAGGTTCAAGCTCTGCCGTTGCATATATATGAAGAGGTGCTGTGCGCCCAAGCATGCCGAATGTAGATATTAGCCCTACAAGTCCGAAACAGTGGTCACCGTGCAGATGGCTTATAAAGACAGCCGAGATTTTGCTGAAGTGTATGCGTGAGCGCCTTAGCTGTATCTGCGTTCCTTCACCGCAGTCCATGAGAAACATCTTCTCCCTTATCTCGATAACTTGAGACGAGGCATAATGACGCAGCGTTGGCAAGGCACTGCCGCAGCCCAAAATATGTACTCTGAACGGTTGCATTCTCTACCCTATTTGGATTTTGCTTCTTTTGTTATGCGCTTATAACCGAAGATACCCTCTGCGTTTTCAAGGTACAATGAATCGGCTCCTAGAGAATATATGTCAAACGTATCTGCAGACAGCACGAGCTTTCCGTTAAGTATTTTCCATTCAGTATATGGTCGTGGTTCCTTTATCGTGCTGATAACCTCGCCTCCTTCACGTATGTCGAAGTTCTTGTCGAGGCTTACCCATTTGCCAAGCAATGAAGTAAGGTTTATAACTTCTTTTGCAACCAATGTGCCTTCAGCGTTCTTCTCTGATACAACAGCTATCTTGTCGCCAACGAACAGACCACCCTTTACAACGGAGAAGGAATCAGTGTCTTCCATAAGATAGACAATGGAGTCGCCCTTGTCGGTGATAAGTTCAAGCGTATGCATTGCCGTATTTTCGCCGCAAGTGCCGTAGACGGTAGAGTCTGCAACCGTCTCTTTCTCGATTGTCGGTGTCAGTACTGGCGCTGTTTTCTTCTTGTTGTTGCATGCACATGCAAGTAGCGCAATCATCATGACGAATATCCAACTGTGTCGTTTCATAATACAAACTGTTTATGGGTTATTTCTCTAATTTCTTCGCTTCATTCCAAAGTTTATCCATTTCTTCTAAAGACATCTCTGTCAGCGGTTTACCCGACTTGATAGAATGTTCTTCTATATAGTTGAAACGGCTTATGAACTTCTGGTTAGTATGTTCAAGCGCATTGTCTGGATTCAGGTGATAAAGACGTGCAGCGTTGATGACGCTAAAGAGGAAATCGCCGAGCTCTTCGGTTGACTTTTTCTTGTCTTCCTTGCGGAGTTCTTCTTCAAGTTCACCTAGCTCTTCACGAACCTTTCCCCATACATCGCCTCTGTCTTCCCAATCGAAACCAACGTTGCGAGCCTTGTCCTGTATTCTGTAAGCCTTTATCAGCGATGGCAACGAGGCAGGAACGCCTGAAAGCACGCTCTTGTTGCCGTCTTTCTCTTTCAGCTTTATCTGTTCCCAGTTTTCAATCACCTGCTGTGCGGTAGAGGCATTCTGCATACTGTCATGCTCTAGGTTCTCGCCATAAGGCAACGGTTTAGGTTCTGACGTGCCAATCTGCGATGGATGATATACGTGCGGATGACGGAATATCAACTTGTCAGTCAGCTTGTTGCACACGTCTGCTATGTCAAACTGTTCTTTCTCGTCACCTATCTTTGCATAGAAACAAACGTGCAGCAAGACATCGCCAAGTTCCTTGCAAATGTTCTGTTCGTCATCGTTCATCAGAGCCTCGCACAGCTCGTAGGTTTCTTCTATCGTGTTAGGTCTAAGGCTCTCGTTTGTCTGCTTTCTGTCCCACGGACATTTCTCGCGTAGTGTGTCGAGCACGTCAAGCAAACGGCCGAAAGCCGCCATTTTTTCCTCTTTCGAATGCATAATACATTAATTAATTATGCAAAAGTAATACTTTTCCACGGATTTTTCGTACTTTTGCAGCGTTTTTATACGGAAAATAATAAAACAATATAACAACATGGAATTAGCAAGCAAATACGACCCACAAGCCGTGGAGTCTAAATGGTACCAATACTGGCTCGACAACAAGCTTTTCAGCAGCAAGCCTGACGGCAGAGAACCTTATACTATCGTTATTCCTCCGCCTAACGTTACAGGTGTCCTTCACATGGGACACATGCTGAACAACACTATACAGGACATTCTTGTACGCCGTGCACGAATGGAAGGCAAGAACGCATGCTGGGTGCCTGGCACTGACCATGCGTCAATAGCTACTGAGGCTAAGGTGGTCAACAGACTTGCGCAGCAGGGAATAAAGAAGACAGACCTTACTCGTGACGAGTTCTTGAAACATGCATGGGAATGGACTGACGAGCACGGAGGCATTATCCTCAAACAGCTACGCAAGTTAGGTGCAAGCTGCGATTGGGATAGAACTGCGTTTACAATGGACGAGACACGCTCAAAGGGCGTAATAAAGGTGTTCTGCGACTTGTATAACAAGGGTCTTATCTATCGCGGTGCGCGAATGGTAAACTGGGATCCACAGGCACAGACAGCGCTTTCTGACGAAGAAGTAATATATAAGGACGAACATTCCAAGCTCTACTATCTGCGCTACATGGTGGTTGAAGAACCAGGCAAGTATGCCGTTGTAGCCACTACCCGTCCTGAAACAATCATGGGTGATACGGCTATGTGTATCAATCCTAACGACCCTAAGAACCAGTGGCTCAGAGGCAAGCACGTTATCGTGCCGTTGGTAGGTCGTGAAATTCCTGTAATTGAAGACGACTATGTAGACATAGAGTTCGGTACAGGTTGCCTTAAGGTTACTCCAGCACACGATATCAACGACCATGCATTAGGTCTTAAGCATCACCTTGAAACTATCGACATATTCAACGACAACGGAACAATAAGCGAAGCTGCTGGTCTCTATGTCGGCATGGACAGAATGGACGTGCGCGTGAAGATTGAGCAAGACCTTAAAGACGCTGGTCTGATGGAGAAAGTTGAGGACTATAATAATAAGGTGGGCTTCTCTGAGCGTACTAACGTGCCTATCGAGCCGAAGCTATCTACGCAGTGGTTCCTCTCCATGCAGCACTTTGCTGACATTGCCCTTTCGCCTGTAATGGACGATGACATAATGTTCTATCCACAGAAGTACAAGAACACTTACCGCCATTGGCTTGAGAACATTAAGGACTGGTGCATAAGCCGTCAGCTGTGGTGGGGTCACCGCATACCTGCATACTATTTCACTACTGCCGAGGGCAAGAAAGACTTCGTTGTTGCAGAGAGTGCAGAAGAGGCTTTGAGCATGGCACAGCAGAAGAACAGCGGTCTGACGGCTGCCGACCTAGAACAGGACAGCGACTGTCTCGACACATGGTTCTCTTCATGGCTTTGGCCTATCTCTGTATTTGACGGTGTGAACAACCCTGACAATGAAGAGATAAAATACTACTACCCTACTAGCGACCTCGTTACGGGTCCAGACATTATCTTCTTCTGGGTCGCTCGAATGATTATGGCAGGCTATGAATATCGTGGCACAATGCCGTTCAAGCATGTCTACTTCACGGGTATCGTTCGCGACAAGCTAGGCCGCAAGATGTCTAAGAGCCTCGGCAATTCGCCTGACCCTCTCATGCTTATAGACAAGTATGGTGCTGACGGTGTGCGTATGGGCATGATGCTTTCTGCGCCTGCTGGCAACGACATATTGTTTGACGAAACGCTCTGCGAACAAGGACGTAACTTCAACAACAAGATATGGAACGCCTTCCGTCTCGTTAAGGGTTGGCAAGTGGCCGACGCTGAGCAGCCTAAGGCAAGCGCAATAGCTACTGAATGGTTCGCAGCTAAGCTGAAACAGACCAATGCCGAACTTGATGACCTCTTCAAGAAATACCGTATCAGCGAGGCTCTTATGGCTGTATATAAGCTGTTCTGGGACGAATTTTCTTCATGGTATCTCGAAATGGTTAAGCCTGCCTACGGTGAGCCTATCGACAAGAAGACATACGAGGCTACTCTCGGCTACTTCGAGACATTGTTGAAGATGCTCCATCCGTTCATGCCGTTCATCACCGAAGAACTGTGGCAGCACATTATCGACCGCAAGGACGGTGAGAGCATAATGCGCGACAAGCTGTCTGTTGCTACGCCTGACGCTGACGACAACAAGCTAGTGGCTGACATTGAGAACGTGAAGCTTATAGTAAGCGGTGTGCGCACAGTGCGAAACCAGAAGAACATATCTCCGAAGGACGCTCTCGAACTGCAAGTAATCGGCACTGACAACTATGCCGCATACTCTGAGGTTATAAAGAAAATGGCTAACCTGAGTGCTATCAACACCGTAACCGACAAGTCTGCCGACTCCGCCCAGTTCATGGTTGGCACTGACGAGTTTGCAGTACCTGTGGGCAACCTTATTGACGTTGACGCTGAGATTGAGAAACAGGAAGCTCAGCTGAAACACCTTGAAGGCTTCCTTGCTGGCGTGAAGAAAAAGCTTTCTAATGAGAAGTTCGTGGCACATGCCCCTGAGGCTGTGGTTGCCTTAGAGCGCAAGAAGCAGAGCGACTCTGAAGAAAAGATTGCAGCACTGAAAGAATCTCTCGCGGAACTTAAAGCTAAGAAACAATAAAAACAACAATCACGGAGCATGGAGTCTGTAACGGCAACCATGCTCCGTTTTATAAACAAAACAGCAATGAATATCTTTAATCACGTAGTATTTAAGTCTTTAATCGTAGCTTTGTCAATCTTCTCTGTTGTAGCCTGTTCATCAGATGACGACAACGACCCCGTTGACGAAACGGCAACGCAGACTTTGTTCATGTTTCTGCCGTGGTCAGGCTCACTATACTCATATTTAGTATCTAATATCAACGCATTTGAAACTGCAATTATAAATAATAAAGGGCTTGATGGAAGAAAACTTATCGTCTATATTTCTCAAACTGATGCAACAACAAGTTACCTTATTGATATTACATATAAGGATGGTAAGTGTGTACGTGACACTCTGAAAACCTATTTGTTCAGTACAACAAACCACACAACATATTCAGGTATAGCGTCAATTCTTAACGATGTTATTGAAG
>JAUNIZ010000342.1 GCA_030523165.1 Prevotellaceae bacterium | reverse complement strand
CCTCGTAACTACGGCAGTTAGCACTCGCAAACGACGCAGTTATATATAACCATTGCCATTAATAACTGTTATCGCTAATCTTCTTCAAAACATAAGTGTTAAACCATGCTGGGATATTCATTTGCTGGAATTCTATTTGCCGGTTTTTCACTATAGCAAACAATTTCGGTTCAGTATGGCTATTGTCAAAAATATAAGACTCGTTTGCTATCATAATGGCACGGTACAAATTATCCATTGTTTTTGAATACCTTGACACGATCTTTTCTTTTTCAACATCATGGCCTCCTTCAAGTACTCTGTTTTTTACACGCTCCACATTAATCAATGGATCGCCCAATGAGATAAAATACAAGTAAACTTTAAAGCCATTATCCTTCGCCTCTTTCATAAATTCCAATTTGGAAGGATGAGACATTACTGTTTCAAAAGTAAACTTACTTGATGTTTTAAGCAGTCGCCTTCTAACATAATCTGCCAAGAAAGATGTGAAATAATCGTTTACAAAATAGCTATCTTCCACTTTTAGAGTGTTATTCTCAGACGATATGCTTGCAAGCAAATCCTTACCATTTGCCTTGTCAAAAAGTGGAGAAGACATGAATTCCTCTCTAAATGCAATAAAGTCAAAATGACGATCTATTAGGTCAAAATTAAAATTATGCGATTGGTTTATATAACGCTTATAATCATCAGCATTACAATATTCGCCTAAATGAATATCGTTGTTTTTCAACATATTAATCAATGTCGATTTTCCTGATCCATTAGGACCAAACGATACGCATTCTTTCATTTCTTATTATTTCAATGTTACAACAGGACTTTTCACACGCACTGTAGACTGTTTCAAACGTTGCAGAACTTTACAGCTACCATCTGAACGAACGGCACAAATATTATTACCTCGCATTATCACTGCATCACGCCCTGCTGATAATGTCTCTTTGTATGCGTCCTTCCCGTTTTTGGCAAGAACCTTTTTAATCATATTTTTCTCGTTCATAATAGTTCCCTTTCTTAAACGTCTTGTTGATGACATTATATTTTTTCGAATTTATTGCGAAGATAGCAATAAATCTCCAATATCCATTATAATTTATCGAATATTAACACATAACATCATGACAATCAAATCCTACACAAAAAGAGAGCTTGCTCTCATGTACTTTCCAAATGTCGATGCCCATACGGCTACAACCAGACTTGCACGTTGGATAAGACGCTGTGAGCCGTTGTTTGAGAAACTCGTTTCTGACAACTATAAGGTTAAAGCCAGAATATTGACACGAAGACAAGTCGCCCTAATTATCGAATACCTCGGAGAACCATGAGAATCAGTGAATAGTTAATAGTTAATAGTGAATAGTGGTGCGCGAAGCGAATAGTACTTTCCTCTTTCACACCTTCGAAGATGGTTAATCTCCATAACCGACTGGTCGAAGACCTGCGGTATTAAATGAAGTAAATACGAATTAACTCAGGCCTTCAAAGATGGCCATAAGCGTAGCTT
>JAUNIZ010000139.1 GCA_030523165.1 Prevotellaceae bacterium | reverse complement strand
TTTACGATTTTTCTTTGTCCTGATTTCAGAAAAACAAGACTGTATATTTATGCAGAAACATGAATAAATATACAGATTTAAAAGTTGCGTTTCATTAAAGACATACATATAGAAAACATGTCATTTTTGTCAAGTACAACATCTTATTTTAATTTATATTTTGTATATTTGCAACGTAAATGATTTTTAATACATCTGTATAATATTCATATTCAACGGAGATAGACAATGGCATAAAACATTTGTTAGAGAAGAAACACATTGTTTAGCTAAGATATTTCTGAATCACAATTATTTTTTTACTTTTGTAGACAATCAAATAAGACAATCGAAATGGCAGCAGACAATATCAGATTTGACCAAGTGTGGGATTTCAACCGATGGGCAGGAGTAGAAGCGCAACATCCCTTTGTAAGTTCATTCACTCATCCTGACGGTAAGAAATGCCGTCCTTACAGACAGTACTATAACATATTTGCGTTGGTGCTGATGAAAGGATGGGCAGGTGACATTCTATACGGCGGAACAAAATATGACTATGATGCAGGTACACTTATTTTCGCTTCTCCAGGACAAGTAACTGATTTCCGATACATGAAAGAAGATTATGTGCCTAAAGGTCGTGTCTTGCTATGGCATCCAGACTTCATTGCCGGCACGTCGTTGGCAACAAAGATGCATCTGTTCAGCTATTTCGGATACAATGTGAGAGAGGCCTTGAGACCGAACGAACGTGAACTGACAATCATCAGCCAACTGCTCGACAACATTGAGGAGATAGTGGAACAACCACGCACGGAGAATGGCGACAGGTTGCTTTTAGCGAACATTGAGCTAATGCTGACGTATTGTCTGCATTTCTATGAGCGCCAATTCAATGCACATAAACTTGAAAACAACGCTCTTTTGTCTAAACTGGAAGCATTGGTCAACGGATATCTTTCATCAGACAGACCTAAAACGGAGGGATTACTAAGCGTTAATTTCTGTGCTGAGGAACTGAACCTGTCATCCAACTATTTCAGTGACCTTGTACGTATTGCTACCGGTCAACCGGCATTGAAATACATACACGAGAAACTGATAGAGTTTGCCAAATACCGCCTCGCTGACAGTGACAAGAATATCAACGAGGTGGCATATTCACTTGGCTTTGATTACCCGCAACATTTCACACGGTTTTTCAAAAAGATGGTCGGATGCAGTCCTTCAGAATACCGCCAAAGCATTAGGTAAATATTATGACCATAAAAACTGAATAACAATATTCTTTCATACGGAATAGTCTTTATTGCAACCCATCACCCAGCTTTAACTGCTCCACATATTCATCAATGACATGCAGTTCTTTAGGGATGTCTATACTCTGCGGACATGATGGAGAGCATTGGTTGCAACCGATGCAATGGCTTGCCTGTCTCAGTTTTGGAACGCTGCGATCGTATCCTATAAGAAAGGCGCGTCGGGCTTTATGGTAGTTTTCATCATTGCCATCTTCTATCAGATGCCCTTCGTTAACACATTTATTGTAATGGAGCAGTATGGCTGGAATGTCAAGCCCATAAGGACACGGCATGCAATATTTGCAGTCATTACATGGAATGGTTGGATATTGCATCATCAAGTCTGCCGTTTTCTCCAAAAAGTCAAATTCCTCTTCCGTCAAAGGCTGCAATGGAGAAAATGTCCGTATGTTGTCCTGCAAGTGCTCCATATATACCATTCCGCTAAGCACGGACAACACGTGCGGATGTGATCCGGCAAAACGAAACGCCCACGATGCAACGCTGTCGTTGGGACGACGTTGTTTCAGACGAGCTACTATATGATTAGGAACATCAGAAAGACGTCCTCCAAGCAAAGGCTCCATAATAGTTGCCGGTATGCCACGCTTCTCAAGTTCTCCATACAAGTATTCTGCATTGGTATTACGTGTATTGATTTCTTTGGCATGATGCCAATCAAGATAATTGAGTTGGATTTGTACGAAATCCCATTTAATTGTGTCATGCAGCGACAGGAGATAATCAAAAACCGTAATGTCACCGTGGTAAGAAAATCCGAGATTACGTATTCTTCCAGCCTTCCGCTCTTCCAAAAGAAAATCAAGTATGCCATTATCAAAAAATCTGGCACGAAGCAACGGTATACCATCGCCTCCACCTACGGAGTGAAGAAGGTAGTAGTCGAAATAATCCACTTGCAAGTCAACCATAGACTGACGGTACATGGCTAACGATGCCTCACGCGTATAATCGTGCATATTAGACATCTTTGTAGCGATGAAGAACGAATTGCGCGGATGCCGTTTCAATGCTATTCCTGTTGATTTCTCCGACCATCCTTGCACATATACGGGAGATGTGTCGAAATAGTTAATGCCATGTGCAATGGCGTAATCAATCAATAGGTTGACCGCATCTTGGTCAATCACATTTCCGTCTCCTTCTGGAGCAGGAAGAGTAGGCCAACGCATACAACCATATCCCAACAATGAAACTTTATCACCTGTCGTTGGTGTAGTGCGGAGTGTCATACCTCCAGTTGGTACATTGGCAGCAGTTGTCGCACCGTCCGAAGTTTCTGTCTTCGGACGGCATCCACATAAGGTTGCAGTTGTTGATGCGGTACTGATTCCAAGGATTTTCAAGAAATTGCGTCTGTTAATATGGTTCTTGTTCATTTTATCCATAACTACGTATAATATTATTTATATTTATGCTCCATATACAACACGTTTACATTACACAAACGGTATATTTATCGTGAGGAAACGACACATTGTAGAATCCTATTTAAAAATTGAACGTCATAGATACTACTTCAAAGTACTCATATCAATCACGTAACGAAACATCACTTCACCATCCATAAGTTTTTGAAATGCGTTGTCAAGCTGATCAATTGAAATCATTTCAACATCTGGATAGATGTTGTTGTTGACAGAGTAGTCAAGCATACGTTGAGTCTCTTCTATACCACCCATTTGGGAACCGTAAATCTTTTTCCGACCCAAACGTGCAGGTACAGCCAAATCCAAATGCGGAGTTTCTTCCAATGACGGTATTCCGACGATGACGAAATCCCCGTCCTGCTGCAACATGTTCAGATACATCACCGGATCGTATGCCGTGGTGATGGAATTGATAATTACCATGAACTCATCATCCATTCCTTTCAACTCTTCGGGATTGTTCACATTCACGTATTTCACAGCACCCATGTCGAGAGCTGCCTGACGTTTGGCTTCCGTCCTGTCGAATACAGTAACTTCAGCACCCATCTTCACTGCATATTTCAGAGCCAAGTGTCCAAGTCCTCCAAATCCTGCCACAGCCACCTTGTCTCCTTTATTAACCTTTGTGAACTGCAATGGAGAATAAACCGTAATGCCTGCACAAAGGAGCGGTGCCACTCGTTTAAGGTCTGCACCATCGGGTACTTTTACTGCGAAATGTTCTGACACGAGAAGGTTGTTGGAAAATCCGCCTTGCGTATGTTCATCGTTATTAAAGAAATCTATACCATGAAATGTAAGCACCTTCTGCTTGCAATAAGGTTCTTCTCCACGCATACAATATTTGCATTTGCCACAAGAATTTACAAGAGCTCCTACACCAGCATAATCTCCAACCTTAAACTTCTCTACATTCTTACCTACTTTTGTAACTTTACCAACAATCTCATGCCCAGGAACAAGCGGATAATGGGTTGCACCCCAATGTCCTAATGCACGTGCCACATCACTATGGCAAATGGATGAGTACACAATATCTATCAGAATCTCATCGTCACCGAGAGGATGACGCTTGAATTCGTAAGGTTTGAAATGACCTTCTGGTTCAAACATTGCATAACCCTTGGATGGAATACTGTCATTGTCCTGTGCCTGCGACGGAATGCAAATGCAAGCAAAAATGGCTATAATAGCCAACATTGTTTTTTTCATTTTCTGTTTCTCCTATTTTAAAGTTTTATAATAGTTTTTTATCACATATTTCCACTATCGTTTTTTATATTTATTCGCTTGCAAAGTTATCATGAGCATAGAAAAAAGCTATTAACCAAAACTTGCTATAATCTACCAATATCACATATCGTATCAGTAATAGGAAATAAATACTTGATATCTTCTACACGATTCCACACGGTCACTTATCCTACGGTGTCAGAATGGAACACGATGTCTTCATCGGTACGGTTGCCGTAAATGACAAGCCCGTGCAGACGCCTGTCCAATTCCGCAAACTCTTCGGGGGTGAACACAACTTCCGATGCGCCGAAGTTCTCCTGCATCCGTTGCAGCTTACGCCCACCTGGAATCGGAACGATACGCTCGTCCTTGGCCATCAGCCATGCAAGTGCAATCTGCGCATAAGTGGCATCCTTGCGAATGCAAAATTCGTGTATCAGTTCAAGCAATGGATGGTTCTTCTTTATATTATCCTCTTCAAAACGAGTGATGAAGCGGCGCACGTCATCGCCTTTGTACACCGTGTCCGCCTTATATTTCCCTGACAGGAAGCCACTGGCCAACGGACTGAACGGCACGAGTGAAATGCCCAACAGCTTGCAGGTTGGCAATACATCAGTTTCCACATACCGTTCCATCATCGAATATTCGCTCTGCACAGTTGCTATCGGAGTCACCGCATGGGCGCGCTTGATTTGGTCTGCCGTAGGTTGCGAAAGTCCCCATTCCAAAACCTTGCCCTCTTTTATCAACTCTCCGATGCATCCAGCCACCTCTTCAACCGGCACTTTCTCACTGACACGATGTTGATAATAGATGTCTATATGGTCTGTCTGCAAACGGCGTAGCGAATCTTCGCAATGCCGTCGAATCTCGGTAGGCGTGAGTTCCTGCGGTTCCAAATGAGTACCAACAACTTTCGGGCCACCAAATTTGGTGGCTATGGTGACGCTTTCACGAATCGGACGGACAGCCTCACCAAGCAGTTCCTCGTTCTGCCCAAAAGCGTAGCCTTCCGCCGTGTCGAAGAATGTGCATCCCAAATCAAAAGCTGAACGAATCAGTTTGATAGCATCGTCCTTGTCGGGTGTCGCGCCATATCCATGACTTAACCCCATGCAGCCATAGCCTATGGCTGAAACTTCTAATTTTCCAATCTTTCTTGTTTTCATTCTAATATATATTTGATGGTTATATGTTTCGTGATGCAAAGATAGGCCTTTAGCATCAAATGATTATTAACAATAAAATGAGATTACCTACCAATTTCATTGTTATTCCTGGAATCTACCCAAACGAGGCAAAGGTCTACCATATTCAACTGACTGAATACATTGAACAACAAAATGTTATATATTTGCCAACAAAAACAGCAACTATCAAATACATATTGTTATGTCACAGGAAAAGAATTTATTGGAAGAGCGTGAGTATCTCGCTTGGGATGCCCACATGATAAAAGAAAGGGAGAAGGCCATGAGCCTTACGCTTCGTTTCAATAACACAGGAGAGAAGGCTTTTCTCGAAGAACTGTTCAACCACCCGTTGGATGATGTTTTTATCGGCACACCTCTGCATTGCAACTATGGAGGCGATTTCGTCCTCTTCGGACACCGAGTATTTATCAATGCCAACTGCACATTTCAACCGGCAGGGGGTGTAGAGATAGGTGATGACGTGTATATTGGTTCGGATGCGAAGTTCTACACCACTATCCATCCTATTGATCCTGAAGAACGAGCTATGCACAAAGCCACAGTCCGCCCTATTAAGATTGGTGCGAAGGTATGGATAGGCGGTGGGGCGATAGTCCTACCAGGAGTGGAAATCGGCGAAGGAACAACCATCGGAGCAGGCAGCGTGGTGACACGCAGCATTCCACCACGATGCGTGGCGGTAGGGAATCCTTGCAGAGTGATTAGAAAACTTAATAGCGAAGGCTATGAAAAGGAATAAATTTGTTGATTTCCCGTATATCTGCAATTGAAGTAAAGAATACTACTCATGAGAGAACAAAACATTAACTTTGAACGTGTGGAGCAATACAACGAATGGGCGCATGTGGAAACCTTGCATCCGTTGGTAAGCACGTTCCATTATCCTGACTACCTGACAGTAAATGCCCATATTGCACACTTCAAGTTCTACGCCATCTTTCTGAAGATTGGAATGAATGGAGACATTTATTATGGAAATAGGAAATATGACTATAAAGATGGCTCATTGATATTTACCAAGCCCGGTCAGATAGCCGATCTGCGCCACCGTGGGATTACATACAATCCGTCCGGTCGTGTACTCATCTTCCATCCCGACTTCTTGTTAGGAACGCCACTCGCCGAGAAAATGAAAAACTTCACCTTTTTTTCATACGATGCAAACGAGGCACTGATTCTCACTCCCCGTGAGCGCGAAATCGTAAACCAGCTTTATGCAAATATCGAAGAGGAACTGCATGACATGGAATCGCTTCATCGCGACCAACTCATTATTGCCAATCTGGAACTGCTGCTGACCTATTGCGTGCGTTTCTATGACCGCCAGTTTGCCACACGAAGCAAGGAAAACCATTCTGCCATCTCTAAATTAGAACGACTGATTTATGACTATTTCTCATCAAAGAAGCCTAAATATGAGAACTATCCCAATATACAATACTATGCGGAGAAGCTTCATCTTTCACCCAATTATTTTGGCGATCTCATAAAGGCGGAAATGGGCATATCGGCATTGAAGTTCATCCATGAAAAGATGATAGAGATTGCCAAGACGCGCCTTGTGGATAATTCTCTGTCGATTAACGACATTGCCTACGGTATGGGATTTGAATACCCTCAGCACTTTTCCCGTTTCTTCAAGAAACACGTCGGTTGCAGTCCTACGGACTACAGAAAGCTGATTATGCCATCAGAGAATCCCTAATTGAGGTTGTGGCATTTAAACCCAAATCGGTCATTAGGAAATTTGGGCTAAACGATTGTATCGCCATGTTGTGGACTTTAACCTAATGTCCCGTTTGTGTTAAATACTTGGAATATATTTTACAACAAGCCTCAAATTATGTGGCACTTTTCAAAATAAAAATCCTAAGCTCGCAAATACGCGAATATAGCGCGTGCAAAATTAAGTGTTTTGCTATCAGTGCATTACGGCTACATGCGGCTTTTTGTGCAATTTTAAACCGTGATTTTGTTCCGTTATTGGCCATTGTATTTCCCGAAAAGGACGTGAAAACTACATGAAACCGCTGCATTTCCATCAAATTATATGGTAGGAAAACTATGATTTGCGGTAAGGAAATGGGAGTTTTCCTTACCGCAAGTTTCCAATTTCAGCATTGATTATCAGAAAAAAATGCAAAAGACACGATTTTCGGCCATGATTATTTCTAGAACAGCAAGTTTTGAATAGTTAAATTTCGACCATATTTCATTACAAGCTTCAGCCAGAATAATATTAAGCCCAATGAAAGCGCCATTGTGCCTTTATCAAACATTACAGGTTCAATGTATGAAGCCATTCCGACAATACACTGTCAAGCTCTGCGTCAGAGAACGCATCGGGCGAGTAGTTGTTTGGGAATTGGAAATCCTTATAACCGAGTATCTCTTGCGTATTCTGCGCCCTGTGATTGAAGTCATTCAGATAGCCTCTTTGTCCCGATCCCATACTGGTGCTGAATGGTACAAGTGTCTTGCCCGCAAAATCTGTCAACTCCATGTATCTTTCCAAAGGTGTGGGAAGATAGAAGTTCCAGATAGGAGCGCCAATAAAGATGACCTTGTAAGCGGAAAGGTCTGGCAAATCGCCAACTATTTCCGGCAGGTTTCCTGTACGACGTTCTTCCTGAGAAATGACAGCGGTTTCACGTCCGTCTTGGGGATATGCTTTTACTGTGCGTATCTCGTAACTTGCCGCTCCAAGCAAGTGGGCAAGACGCTGCGCTACATGCCGGGTGTTGCCCGACCATGAATAATAGACCACAAACGCGGAATCATTTTTGAAGAAAGTTTCTTCCTCTCCGTCGGGAGAGTTCCTACTTCCCGATTCTTTCATCGTTTCTCCGTCACCAGAACAGGCATAGAGTGAAAAAGGCATGGCAAAAACCACAGCCATCATAAATAATAACTTTATCATAATTAAATTGGTTTATTGTATTGCTTATTGTCCGATACGTATAAGTTCAATGCCTTCATCCTTGCCAAGATTGCGGCTATATTGTTTGTCTGTTGAGTTGTTCCAATGCTCATGCACTCCAAGATTGGTCACAACATTTCCATTACCGTCTTTATATACAGTTCCCGAAGGGGCATCAGCCACGCTTCCCGCTTCATGCAGGTAATTTTCTACATTGGGATTGTTCCTAATGACCGAGTTATAACGCTGTATTGTAGGTTCGTTCATAAGGAAATCAGCACCCACAGCATCTATCGCCACAGGATCTTGGGAGAAAAACAGGCTGGCAGTGTAGCCTCCATTAAAGGGAGCGGATTGCCAGTGCGTATTGTCTGAATTGATGGTGGTCGTGGAACCTTCGCTTGGTGATACTATGATGCCATCCAACAGATAGAGCACTGTTTTCTTGCCCAACTGGTAATGTCCCATCAAGTCAACCAACACGGTGTATTCTCCCATGCCATTGGCTGACACAAAGCGATGAAGCCCTGCGGCAACTGGTGAGGCGTTGCGGCTGGAATTGATAATTGAACCGAAATGATTTTTGGCTGTCAGCGTAATTCCATTCATGCTGTGTCCTTTCAGGTTGGCGAAGTTGATAAGATATTCCGCCTGCGTAATGCAAAGTGGCAAATAACTCGTCTCGCCTGAGAAATCTTTAGACCATATCAGCGATACACTTCTGTCTGGCAGACAGTCATTGGCTCCACCCTCGTCAGAGAAACTGAAGTTCACCCCTTTCAAAATACCGTCACTGCAATAGTCGACCATATACTGTGGGATGTTGCGCGAAGCATCATAAACGGTAATGTCGCTTGCAGGAATCCCTCCGTCTTCCACCATTGAGCGCAATAGGCAGCGAAGAGCAACAGGATTGGTGAAAGAGTTGGCTGTACGTTCATCATTTGGTCCCGACCATCCGGCACCGTTCATGTTTGCTTTGACTGCAATCTTTTCACCTGCCTTATATCCAATACCATTCTTGCCCCTTGCTTCATTGTGTGCCATAAACAGCGCACTCCATCCCTCCTTTGCAGTGCCTTTTCCTGCCAAAGAAGCTATACCGTCTGTTATCATCTTTTGAATGAGCTGCTCGTTGAAATTGTCTGTATTCCACCAATACCCATCTTTCCAATGTACGCAGTCAGGTTCAAATGCCCAAACCACGCGCCCTGGCATGACTCCAACGCCATGCCCCATTGGCTCGTGCCAAGGAAAAGTGGAGTCATAACCCTCTGGTGCGCTTACTCCTATTACATTACCATTGTTGCCATGCCTCTCTTCCATGTTTTGCGAAGAAGCACCACAAGAGGCGAATATCATTAGACTCATAAATACTGGTATGAATTTAGTGTGCATCATATAAAACCATTACTTATAATCCTCAAATCCGCAACCTATAGGGTTTAGTGGGATTTTGCTTGCAAAGCGACA
>JAUNIZ010000138.1 GCA_030523165.1 Prevotellaceae bacterium | reverse complement strand
TGCTTTCCGTTTTCAATCTGAATATGCCATTACATTAATGTATATTCGATAATATTCCAAGAATAGATTGTATTCTCAGAAAAAAGCATTAATTTTGTTCGGCATAACAAAACAAAAGAGGAAAAGACATGACACAACAGATAGAATTTAGCTTGCTTCCGGCAAAAAGAGGTTTTCACTTGATAACGAGAGAGGTTATGAAACATCTGCCACAACTCCCAGAGAAAGGGCTATTGAACCTTTTCATAAAGCACACGAGCTGTGCCCTTTCGATATGCGAAAACGCTGACCCTGACGTAAGAACCGACATGGAAGGCATTTACGACAGATTGATTCCCGAAAATCAGCCATATTTCCTTCACACAATGGAAGGCTCTGACGACATGCCAAGCCATGCCAAATGCATTATCACAGGCGTTAGTTTGAATATACCTATATCTAATGGAAGGCTCAATCTCGGCACATGGCAGGGAATATATCTGTGCGAGTTTCGCAATTATGGAGGCTCTAGAAGAATAGTCGCGACTATCATTGAATAGAAAGAAAATCAATCCCTTATTATATATAATGTAATAAAAACAAACATTATCTTAATTCCAGTGTAACACCTTTGTAATATATAAGGCGTAATTTTGCATTGTAATCAAGAAATGATTGTTTTATGAATAAGAAAAAAATCTTGGCATTATCATTTGTCTTGTGCGCATCTGTTTCAGCTATGGCACAGGAAGACAATGACAAAGTAGACCTTACCCCTCAAATCCACGGTACACTTCGTGGTAAGTATGAATATCAGACGGAAGAAGGCGAAGGCCGTTTCGAGGTAAGAAACGCACGTGTAAGCATTAACGGAAATGTGGCAAAGGCAGTAGAATACAAAGCGGAAATAGACCTTTCTGATGAAGGAACAATAAAGATGCTTGACGCTTATACAAGGCTAAAGCCTGCAAAGGGGCTTAATTTCACATTAGGTCAGATGCGTGTTCCGTTTACTATCGATGCGCATCGCTCACCTCATCAGCAGTATTTTGCCAATCGCTCGTTCATTGCAAAGCAGGTTGGTAATGTGCGTGACGTAGGTGCAACATTAGGATACAAGTTCAACGTTGGTTTCCCTATTATTCTTGAGGCAGGTATGTTCAACGGTTCAGGGCTTACAAACCAGAAGAACTACTGGACAAAGAACGTGAACTATTCTGCCAAAGCACAGTTTTTCTTGCCAAGAGGCTTCAATGTAACGCTGAGCGTGCAGAAGGTAAAGCCAGACAACGCAACGGTTATGATGTATGATGCAGGCGCTTACTATCAGGCACATGGATGGCATATTGAGGCAGAATATCTGTTCAAACATTATTCAAACGATGCTTTCAAGAACGTAAATGCCTTCAACGCATTCATAAACTATGACATTCCTTTGCGTAAATGCATATTCACAAAGATTTCTCCACTTGTGCGTTATGACTATATGTCTGACCATAGCGACGGAATGCGCTATCTTGACGGTGAAGAAAACGAGGCAGGAAGCCTGATAATAAACGACTATCAGCGTTCACGTGTAACGGCTGGCTTGACATTCAGCATAGCTAAACCGTTCATATCAGATATTCGTCTTAACTTTGAAAAGTATTTCTATAGAGACGGAGCATCACCAAAAGTATCTGAAAGAGACAAGATTGTATTGGAGATAATGACCCGATTCTAAACGAAGAGCTAATATAAGAAAATTGAAGCGTTGCCAAAAAGCAACGCTTTATTTATTTTCTATAACTCTTTACGAAGGAACAAAGGCGTGAAGCCTTTATCGCTTTTAGCCACTTCCTCGGGTGTTCCCGTTGAAAGAACAGTTCCCCCGTTTCGCCCACCTTCAGGCCCCATGTCAATGATATAGTCGGCCAACTTGATGACATCGAGGTTATGCTCTATTATTATAACGGTATTTCCACGGTCAACAAGCTTCTGAATAACATTCATCAATATGCGTATATCTTCAAAGTGAAGCCCTGTTGTCGGCTCGTCAAGTATATAAAGCGTCTTGCCAGTATCACGTTTGCTTAGTTCAGTAGCAAGCTTTACGCGCTGACTTTCGCCTCCAGACAACGTTGTAGACGGCTGTCCGAGTTTAATATAGCCTAGACCAACGTCTTGAATCGTCTTTATCTTTCGGAGTATATCTGGCACATTTTCAAAGAATTCCACTGCTTGGTTAATCGTCATGTCCAGCACATCGGCTATGCTCTTACCCTTATACCTTACCTCAAGGGTCTCTCTGTTGTAGCGTTTGCCATGACATGACTCGCATGGAACCATAATATCTGGCAGGAATCTCATTTCAATCGTCTTGTAGCCATTGCCTCCACATGTCTCGCATCTACCGCCTTTCACATTGAAAGAGAAGCGGCCAGGCTTATAACCTCTTATCTTTGCTTCAGGCAAATTCACGAAAAGAGAGCGAATATCACTGAACACACCAGTATAAGTAGCAGGATTTGAACGTGGTGTTCTGCCGAGAGGGCTTTGGTCAACGTCAACTATCTTGTCAATATTATCTATGCCTTCAATGCTTTTATATGGCATTGGCTCTTTCAAAGAGCGATAGAAATGCTGGCTTAGAATAGGTTGGAGCGTCTCGTTTATCAGCGTTGACTTGCCGCTTCCGCTGACTCCAGTAACAACAATAAGCTTGCCTAAAGGGAATTTTACGTCTACATTCTTTAGGTTATTGCCCGATGCGCCTTTTAGAATTATATATTTTCCGTTGCCTTTACGACGCTCTTTCGGAACTTCTATCTCCATTTCGCCGTTCAGATATTGGCTCGTAATGGTATGATGCTTTAGCATTTCTTCAGGCGTTCCCTGAAAGACAACTTCCCCACCCTTTCTTCCTGCCTTTGGGCCAATATCTACTATGTAGTCAGCATTGAGCATCATGTCTTTGTCATGCTCTACTACTATAACAGTGTTTCCCATATCGCGCAATTCCTTTAACGACTTTATAAGCCTGTCATTGTCACGCTGATGCAAGCCGATACTCGGCTCATCGAGTATATAAAGCACATTCACAAGCTGGGAACCGATTTGCGTTGCAAGTCGTATACGCTGGCTTTCGCCACCAGAAAGCGTAGCTGACTGACGGCCAAGAGACAGATAGTCAAGACCTACCTCAAGCATAAAGTCTACTCTTGTTCGTATTTCCTTAACTATTTCCGAGGCTATTTTCTTCTGCCGTTCATTAAGATGCTTCTCAGCTTCTTCAAACCATTGCTTCAGTTCGCCTATGTCTAGGTCAGAAACTTCTGATATGTTCTTGTCCCAAATACGATAAGACAATGACTCTCTGTTGAGGCGTTGGCCCTTACATTCAGGGCATTGGCATACAGTCTGGAATTGGTCTGCCCACTTCTGACCGCTTGCGCTATCGTCATTTTCAATAACGTTTTGAAGATATTTCACGACTCCGTCAAACTCTACGAAGTAATCGCTTGACGTGTGAACTAATTCTTTTCTTATGCGAACAGTATCTATAGAGCCATATAATATCTCGGTTAGAGCTTCCTCTGGAATATCGCTGACAGGTGTGCTTATATCACATTCATACTTCTGAAGAATGGCATCTATCTGCCAGAATATCATCTGGTTCTTGTATTTTCCTAACGGAAGCAATGCTCCCTGACGAATTGATATAGTGCGGTCAGGCATTATCTTGTCAATATCAATTGCGTTTATATACCCCAAACCCTTGCAATGAGGGCATGCTCCTTCAGGAGAATTGAACGAGAACTTGTTTGGTGCAGGGTCACCGTAAGACATTCCCGTAGTAGGACACATTAGTCGCTTGCTGTAATACTTGGCTTCATTTGTGTCTTTTTCCATAATCATAAGCAGACCGTCACCTTGGCGCATAGCTTCAGAAACGCTTTTCTTAAGACGTTCATCATCTTTGTCTTGCACCTTCAGCTTGTCGATTACCACTTCTATATTATGGTTCTTGTATCGGTCAACTTTCATTCCGCGCACTATTTCATGCACTTCTCCGTCTATTCTGATATAAAGATATCCTTTACGACGCATGCTTTCAAACAGTTCACGATAATGACCTTTCCTGTTTCTGACAAGAGGTGCAAGTATATAGATAGGCTTTCCGCTATATTTAACATGTATCATGGCAAGCACGTCTTCTTCTGTATACTTAACCATTTCCTCGCCTGTCATATAGCTATATGCAGTTCCTGCACGTGCATAAAGCAAGCGTAGATAGTCGTATATCTCTGTTGTCGTTCCAACGGTAGAACGTGGATTCTTGTTTGTTGTCTTCTGTTCTATGCTTATAACCGGGCTTAACCCTGTAATCTTGTCAACGTCAGGGCGTTCCATTCCGCCAAGAAAGTTCCTTGCGTAAGCAGAAAAAGTGTCGATATATCTCCGTTGGCCCTCAGCGTATATAGTGTCAAACGCAAGCGACGACTTGCCCGAACCGCTAAGACCGGTTATTACAGTCAGGCTATTGCGAGGTATTTCAACGTCTATATTCTTAAGATTGTGCACACGTGCTCCCCACACGTTTATCTTTTCATCTTCTCTGTTCATATTCCTAATGAAGCATTATCCTAATAAATCATGTAAAAAAGCCAAACGATATTATTCGTTTTCAGAGTAACCTCTCAACAGATTGACATCTCTCTTAATAGTGAACGTTCGCCCGTCTGCACCTTTAGCCTTTACCAGAACATAGTAAACGCCTTGCTTTACATCCTTGCCGTTATATGTACCGTCCCATCCTCCTTCAACGTCATGCCATTCATAAAGTTTCTGACCCCAACGGTTGAAGATATAAGCGTTGAATTCTATAATAGACTGATAACCGTCTTTTGCCATGTAAATGTCGTTAATGCCGTCACCGTTAGGTGAAAACGCATTTGGCATCTCCAGCGCACTCTCACTGATAGTCACGGTAAGAGGGTCGTTCTCACTCCAGTAGTCTGCCGTATACTCTATTGTATCTGTGCCGTTGATAAACGTTGCATAAAGTTCAATTTTATGAGTTCCAGCAGTTGTAAAGGTATATTCCGTATCTTCCTCATAGCGAATAAGATAAGGTGTCTCTTCTTCATCAAGAGTGAAACGCCACTGATATGTTGCCGAATAGTCGCCTACATTAGCTGCATTAGCCTCAAAGCGACCTGTCAACGGTGCATTTCCGTCCATGGTAGAGTTCTCTTCCTCGCCTTCATCTGTAATATATGTGGCTGTAGGGCTTATTGTTGGCACTTCGTCACTTGTGACACCAGCGTTGACATTGATTGCTGACAATATCAGCAGAGCGAATAAAAGGGTATGTGAAAGTCTGATATTCATTTTTCCAAATATATTTATGCAAAATTACGTAATAAAGTTGATTTAGCCACTCTTTTTTTGTATTTTTGCACTCAATATTATCAAAATAATCTGTTATATGAGTAGATTGACTAAATATATCTTGTTGTTTCTGTTCCTATTATCTGGTACGATAACATTTGCACAGACCACTAATTGGCAAGACATACATAAGATAAAGCGTAAGGAAACCATTTACGGAATATGTAAGCAATATGGCATTACCGAGGAAGAACTTGTAAAAGCTAACCCGGAAATGAAACAGCCTGGATACGAATTAAGGAAAGGCGACTATATATATATTCCTTATCCGTCAAAGAACAACCAGCAGACTGTAGCAAAGACTACAAACAATGCATCTAAAGCTACAGGATTGTACTCAAATAAATCATTTAAAGTTGGCATTGTATTGCCTTTACACAACGTTGACGGAGACGGTAAGAGAATGGTTGAATACTATCGTGGACTTCTAATGGCTTTTGACGATTTGAAGAAGCAGGGCATGTCTATTGAGGTAAATGCCGTCAACACGCCAATAGACGGAGATATCTATCAGTCTATATCACAGAAAGGCATGTCGAAGTGTGACATTATATTCGGCCCTCTTTACTCTAAACAAGTGAAGCCGTTGGCTGATTTTGCCTACAACAATGGCGCAAAGCTGGTCATTCCATTCTCTATAACAGGAAACGACGCGGCATATAATCCTATTATATATCAGGTCTATCAGTCGCCTGAATATTTGAACAATAGCGTAATCAAGCATTTTGCCTATCGTTTCAGCAATTATCATATTGTCGTTATTGACTGCAATGACAAGACAAGCGACAAGGGTACATTCACATTCGGGCTTAGAAGTGAACTGGAAAAGCGCAACATACCTTATAGTATTACTAATCTCAACTCAAGCAACGAGATGTTTGCCAAGTCGTTCAGCTCTACAAAGCCGAATATGGTAATACTCAACACAGGCCGTTCTCCTGAACTTAACCAGGTAATAGCGAAGCTTGACGTGCTTACAAGTTCACATCCGGAATTGGCTATTTCCATGTTCGGATATACAGAATGGCTCATGTATGCAAAATATAATACATCCAAGTTCTGCAAATATGACACATTCATTCCTACCTGTTCTTACTACAACACCTATTCAAGCAAGGTAAAAGCCTTTGAAAACGAATACAGAAGATGGTTCAGCAGCGAGCCTATGGACTATATTCCACGCTTTGCCTTAACAGGCTATGACCACGGAATGTTTTTCTTGCGCGGTTTGGCTGAACATGGAAAGAACTTCACAGGTGCAACGGCAGACAAGGATGCTCTACAGACGCCTCTCCATTTCATCAAGGCAGACACCAATGGAGGTTATCAGAACAGCAGCTTTATGTTTGTTCATTACAACCGTAATAACACTATCTCAACAATCAATTTCTAAAAGATGCGTAAATTTTTTGTTGCCCTCTCGGCATTCTTGATGCTTGCCATAGGAGCAAATGCACAGATTGGAGAATATCGTAATATTGTCAGCTTCGGTGTTAACGGAGGATATATAATGAGCAATGTCGGCTTCAATCCTAAGATAAACCAAGGCTATCATACAGGAATGACAGGTGGTGTGTCTTTCAGATATGTTTGCGAGAAATACTTTAATACTATATGTTCATTGCAGGCAGAAGTTAACTATGCACAGATTGGCTGGAAGGAAGATATTCTTGACATCGACGATGCGCCCGTTATCAATTCAGTAACCGGGCTGCCTGAAGAATATAGTCGAACAATGACATATATCCAGATACCTATCTTCGCTCATCTTGCCTGGGGAAAAGAACAAAAGGGATTGCAGTTTTTCTTTCAGGCAGGCCCACAGATAGGCATATTCATGAGCGAGTCTACCAAAACAAATTTCGATCTTGACTATGCGAACATGACTGACCGTGTGAATCAGAACATAGCGCAAGACACGATGGCTGTTGAAAACAAGCTCGACTATGGCATCGCTGCTGGTCTCGGTCTTGAATATTCACACCCTAAGATAGGGCATTTTCAACTGGAAGCACGCTACTATTATGGTCTTGGAAACATTTATGGAGACTCAAAGAGAGATTACTTCGGCAAATCTAACTTTGGCAACATAATCGTCAAGCTGACATATCTTTTTGACATCATCAAGCCTAAAAAGTAACCTTTTGTTTGGCTATATGTTGAAATATTTATACTTTTGCAAAAATTATTCATAAAGTGATTGTAAAAAGGAATATATTAATTAAAAACTATAGATTTTATGTTTGAAGGACAGCCTAAAGGGCTTTATGCGTTGGCGCTTGCAAATACAGGCGAACGCTTCGGTTATTACACAATGCTTGCGGTATTTGTTTTATACCTGCAATCTAATTTCGGTCTATCGGCAGCCGATGCCGGCAGTATTTATTCTACATTCCTTGCCTTGGTCTATTTCCTTCCGTTCATCGGAGGTATAATGGCAGATAAGTTCGGCTACGGAAAAATGGTTACTGCAGGTATATTGATCATGTTCCTTGGTTATCTGTTCCTTTCCATTCCTCTCGGCAATGGCAGCATGGCTCTTTACAGCATGTTCGGCGCATTGTTCCTTATCAGCTGTGGAACGGGATTGTTCAAAGGTAACCTTCAGGTTATGGTCGGCAACCTTTACGATGACCCTAAGTATGCGTCAAAGCGCGATTCTGCATTCTCCATTTTCTACATGGCAATCAATATTGGTGCGCTCTTCGCTCCGTCAGCTGCCGTTGGCATCAAGAACTGGGGTATCAGCAACTTCGGTCTTGACGAAGGTTCTGCATATCATTTCGCATTTGCCGTTGCATGCGTTTCGCTTATCGTGTCAATCGCTATCTACTATATATTCCGCAGCACATTCAAGCATGTGGAGAGCGACAAGAAGAAAGTCGAGAAGAGCGATGCAAGCCAGCCTGTAGAAGAACTTTCAAAGGAAGAGACAAAATCACGCATCATCGCCCTTTGCCTTGTGTTTGCCGTTGTTATATTCTTCTGGATGGCATTCCATCAGAACGGTCTTACTCTCACATACTTCGCTAACGAGTTTACAGCAAAGAGCAGCAGCGGTGTAGAGAGCATGATGTTTGACGTTTGGAATCTCGTGCTTTGCATCATCATTGTATATGCCCTATTCTCTGTGTTCCAGAGCAAGACAACAAGAGGAAAGTCTATCTCAGGTGCAGTTATCGTGCTTGCCCTTATCGGACTTGTTGCGAAATACATGTCACTTCCTGAATCAACAAAGATTGACGCAGAGATATTCCAGCAGTTCAACCCTTGTTTCGTTGTAGCGTTGACACCTGTGTCTATCGCTCTTTTCGGATGGTTGGCAAAAAGCGGAAAAGAGCCTTCTGCTCCACGCAAGATAGGTCTTGGTATGCTTGTTGCTGCAATAGGCTATATCATCATGACTATCGGTTCTCTGAACCTTCTTAGCCCTGCAGACCAAGCCATAGCAGCTAAGGCTGGCACAGCAACGTTTGTTTCTCCTAACTGGCTTATTTCTACTTACCTTGTACTTACTTTCGCAGAACTTCTGCTTTCTCCTATGGGTATATCTTTCGTGTCAAAGGTTGCTCCTCCTAAGTACAAGGGAATGATGATGGGTGGCTGGTTCGTGGCTACAGCAATTGGTAACTACCTTACAAAGATCTGTTCTGACCTATGGGGAAGCCTGCCTCTCACAGTAGTTTGGGGTGTGCTTGTAGGTCTTTGCGTGGTTTCAGCTATATTCATCTTCTCTGTTCTGAAGCGACTTGAGAAGGTTAGCTAAACGACATAAGAAGATTTGTTTAGCAACTTGTGAAAGTTAGCTATGCGATTAAAAATAGTTAGCTAAGCGATTTAAGCAGATTCGCTTAGTAAAGCTAAAAACGGAAGTATTAATATACTTAAAATAAATCTTCGGAAAGCTATGCTTTGGCAAACGGAAAACTATACTTTCGCATGCGTAAAGCATAGCTTTCTTCTGTAAATCAGGGTTATTCTGCACGATATTAGGTCATTTTTGCATGATTTTGCCTTGAAAATATATGAAATATCATGCGATTTTTCCAGTTTTTGATTGAACTGATTTTACTGTTAAAAGCTATATTACTGATAATCAAACAGTTATGACACGAAAATTTTTAAATCCGGTCAGTTGGTCAGTTCGGTCAGTTATTTTCGCGTACACTATATTAAATTTGATGCAGATGAAGTTGAATCGGTTTAACATTTATAT
>JAUNIZ010000137.1 GCA_030523165.1 Prevotellaceae bacterium | reverse complement strand
GCCATACTATAGTCTCCTTTTCTGTTTTCAACTATTGGTGTTCCTTTATATCGTAATATAGTCTTTTCTTCTTATAAAACACTCTTTTTCAGAGCTTTATCCAATAAAGAAAAGCTAACAGACTTTGTTTATGCAAAAGTACAATTTAATTCAACGCAACCGATGTAAATCATGTTAAATTGATAATAAAACAATGTTACAAACATATTTCAATATGCCGTTTGAAAAACGTGGCTTAATAAGTTTTAGGCAGAGAATATAATCTCGTAGCATAAATAAAACATCTAAGAAAGTATAAATTTCAACATAATAGTCCGCTGATTCAAAAAAAATATGTAAGTTTGCATAATAATGCACGTAACATGCATGACGGATGCTAAAAGACATTTAAAACTAAATTAATTGTGTCAAACGTCTGACAATGGCATGTGATATTAAAACATTCTGACAGAGTGAAAAATAATATACTCATCAACAACGTGCTCAAGATAGTCTTTCCGCTTGCACTAGGCGGGGCGATACTTTACTGGATGTATCGCGACTTCGACTTCAAGAGCATTGAAAACATACTTCTGAACGAGATGAACTGGACGTGGATGCTTTTGTCGTTCCCGTTCGGAATATTGGCTCAGGCATTCAGAGGATGGAGATGGAGGCAGACGCTTGACCCGGTTGGAGAGCATCCGAGACATTCTACATGCATACACTCTATATTTCTGTCATACGCCACAAGCCTTATAATACCACGAATAGGTGAATTTACAAGATGTGGAGTGCTAAGAAGATACGACGGAGTTTCATTCCCTAAAGCATTGGGAACCGTTGTTACTGAACGTGCAATAGACACGCTTCTAATGGCGATAATAGCGTCGCTCATGCTGCTTCTGCAAATGGGAGTGTTCACAACGTTCTTTACGAAGACAGGCACAAGCCTCGATTCCATACTTAACAGATTCTCTACAACGGGCTATATAGTAACGGCGATATGTGCCGTAGCTGTGCTTTTCCTGTTGCATTTCCTGTTGAAGAAACTTGCTATATATAATAAGGTAAAAGCCACGCTTGGCGGAATATGGCAGGGAGTGATATCCCTGAGGAACATAAAAAACATTCCGCTATTCGTGATTTATACATTAGGAATATGGATAAGCTATTTTCTGCATTACTATCTGACGTTCTTCTGTTTCGATTTTACATCAGATCTTGGTGTTGATTGCGCACTTGTAACGTTCGTAGTAGGAAGCATTGCTGTAATAGTACCAACGCCAAACGGGGCGGGTCCCTGGCATTTTGCCGTAAAGACGATGCTGATTCTATACGGAGTAAACGAAAACAACGCTCTTTATTTCGTATTAATCGTGCATACCGTTCAGACAATACTGGTAATTCTGCTTGGTGTATATAGCTGGGGAGCGTTGTCTTTCACAAAAAAGAGAAACGTATGCCAACCGCTGCAAGCGCTTTAACAGACAAGAGAATATAATAAAAAGAATATAGACAACAAACATAAAAAGCGAAGGTCATGATTGTCTGCAATAGACATGACAGGCATTTCGCATAACCTTTAAAAACAATTTTGATTATGAGTGAAATCAGAAACCTAAAACCGGAATGTCTCTGGAGAAACTTTGATGCTCTTACAAAGGTTCCACGCCCGTCAGGACATTTGGAGAAAGTACAGGAGTTCTTGTTGGAATTCGCTAAGAATGCCGGTGTCGAAGCATTTAAAGATAAAGCGGAAAACATAGTTATGCGCAAGCCTGCAACACCAGGCATGGAAAACCGCAAGACAGTTATCCTGCAGGCACACATGGACATGGTTCCACAGAAAGAGAAAACAAGCACTCACAACTTTGTGACAGACCCGATACAGACATATATCGACGGTGACTGGGTAAAAGCAAAAGGCACTACTCTTGGAGCTGACGACGGTCTTGGAGTAGCAGCTATAATGGCTGTAATGGAAGCTAAAGACCTTAAGCACGGCCCTATCGAGGCTCTTATAACTGCAGACGAAGAAACAGGTATGGACGGTGCCAACAATCTTCCTGCAGGGGAACTTGAAGGAGAAATACTGCTTAACCTCGACACAGAACAGGAAGGCGAGATGATTATCGGCAGTGCCGGTGGTATAGATATCACTTCTACTTTGGAATATAAAGAAGTGGAAAGCGACAAGGAAGACATAGCTGTAAAGATTACCGTAAAAGGTCTTAAAGGAGGACACTCTGGCCTTGAGATAGGAGAAAGAAGAGGAAATGCAAACAAGATGATGGCTCGCATTGTACGCGAAGCCATTGCAGATGATGACGCACGTCTTGCAAGCTGGCATGGAGGAAACATGCGCAACGCCATTCCTTTTGAGGCTGAAGTAGTGTTGACACTACCGAAAGAAAACAAAGAAGACCTTGTTTCTCTTGCAAACGACTACAAAGAAACATTCAATGATGAATATAAAGGTATTGAGAACGAAATAACAGTTCTTGTAGAAGACGTTGATTTGCCTGAGTTCATTGTACCACAAGAGATTCAAGACAATCTTGTTGATGCCATCTATGGTGTGCATAACGGCGTGTGGCGCTATATTCCGTCTATTCCGAATATCGTTGAAACATCGTCAAATCTCGCTATCATTGACATAGCTGAAGGTAAGGCTGCTATCAAGATATTGGCAAGAAGTTCAAGCGAAAGCGTGAAAGACGAGCTTGCAACATCTATAGAAAGCTGCTTCAACATGGCAGGAATGAAGGTAGAATTCAGCGGTGCATACGGCGGTTGGGACCCAAATACAGACAGCGAACTTATCAAAGTGATGCGCAAGATATACAAAGACCTGTTCAACGAAGAGCCTACCGTTCAAGTTGTTCATGCCGGTCTTGAGTGCAGCATCATATTGTCCAAGTATCCAGGTCTCGACATCTGTTCATTCGGCCCTACCCTATTGTCACCACATACACCTAACGAGCGTGCCTACTGGCCTTCTGCTCCTAAGTTCTGGGCATTGCTGACAAAGACATTAGAAGAAATTCCTGTAAAATAACATATAGGAACAACAAGCATAAAGGATAAAGATTGGTTTAATATATCTAGTCTTTATCCTTTTTACATTTTTATTAAATGTGGTTCATTTTATGAATTAAAACCCACGTATAAGCAAAAAAACAAACGAATTTATTTTGTACTTAAATTACTTTCCACTATCTTTGCACTCGCAAAATAGAAATTCAAAATTATTTATGGACGATTATCACGCGGAAACGAAGACAATGTAGGTGCAGAGGTATGGTCTCTGAAGGCTAGCCCTGCCCTGTAACAATCATTCGGAGGATTAGCAAATGAGAACATACTGGAACACAAGCAATGGCTTGAAGGCTGTCAAGGAATGGGAGCCGAACTGCTGGATACAAGTAACATGTCCGACAGAAGAAGACCAGCGTATGCTGGAAAATGAATTTAAAATACCTGATTATTTTATCTCAGACATTAGCGATAATGACGAGCGTGCCCGTTATGAATATGACGACGGATGGATGCTCATCATTTTACGTATACCTTTTGTCAAGGAAATCCGTTCAAGAACACCTTATACAACCGTACCGCTTGGTATCATTCACAAGCGCGATGTTACAATTACTGTATGTTTCCACGAAACAAACATGATGATTGATTTCGTTAGCTATCAGCAGAAACGAGGTGAAGGCTTTACTGATTATGTCGATATGATTTTCCGTTTGTTCCTGTCTTCTGCCGTATGGTACCTAAAACGTCTGAAACAAATAAACAACTTGATAGAAAAAGCCAAACGCAATCTCGACCGTGAAGTGAACAATGAATCTCTTATAGGATTGTCAAGACTGCAGGATTCTCTTACATATTTCATCACTTCTATCCGTGGAAACGAGAATCTTCTGGCAAAACTGAAATTCAAGCTACAGGTGGATGAACTTGACGCCGACCTCATTGAAGACGTAAACATTGAGATGAGCCAGGCGCGAGAAACGACAAGCATCTATTCTGATATTCTTGAATCGACGATGGACACCTATTCAAGTATTATCAACAACAACATGAATACGGTAATGCGTACACTCACGTCTGTTTCCATTATCTTGATGTTTCCAACGCTTATTGCCAGCTTATTAGGTATGAATCTAATAAACGGTATGGAAAACAATAGATTCGGATTCATAATAGCGCTCGTGTTATCAGCTTTCATTTCAGGTATTTCATGGTGGATTTTCCGCCACAAACGTCTTATTTAAGCAGAAAAATGAACATTTTTTGATTTTAGTTAGGTGTTTACAATTATTTTAATTAAGTTTGCAAGCATAAAACTTTACATGGAAAACCTGATTCATGGACTAAAAAAGGTTATATGATGAACCCACAAGAAAATTATCTCGATAAAGAGAACATTGAAGAACTGAATGTTACTCCAACTGACAACAACGTTCAGGAAAGTGTTTCTGAGGAAATAAAAGAAGAGGAAAATATTTCTGAAGAAGACACTAATAGTGAAACTCCATACAACGAGGATGTTGTCGTGGAGAGAAAGACGTATAAAAACAAAAAAGAGGTTATCGAACGTATAAAGGAGATTGCACATGGAGATGCTGATCCTCAGAAAGACGAAGTAGATTACCTGAAAACGACATTCTATAAAATGCATTTCGCTGAAAGAGAAGCTGATATGAAAGCTTTTCTTGAAAGCGGTGGCGATGTTGCCAATTATAAAGTTCTGCCAGATGAAGATGAAGAAGTCTTCAAGGCAGAGATGAGCGTCATCAAGGAGAAACGTGCAAAACTGTTCTTTGAACAAGAGAAAGAAAAGCAGGAAAACCTGAAAAAGAAGTTCGATATTATCGAAAAGATAAAGGCTATGGTTACTTCTCCTGAAGAAGCAAACAAGTCATATCAGGAATTCAAGAAACTCCAACAGGAGTGGAAAGAGATAAAACTAATTCCTGCAGACAAGGCTAATGAACTTTGGCGCAACTATCAGCTTTATGTTGAGCAGTATTATGACTTGCTGAAACTGAACAACGAAGCACGTGAATATGATTTCAAGAAGAACCTTGAAATAAAGACACGCCTGTGTGAATCTGCAGAAAAGCTTGCAGAAGAAACTGACGTTATCAGTGCATTCCACCAGCTTCAGAAACTCCATCAGGAATTCCGTGAGACAGGTCCTGTTGCAAAAGAACTGCGCGAAAACCTTTGGAGCCGCTTCAAAGCAGCATCTACAATCATCAACAAGCGTCATCAACAGCACTTTGAAGAACTAAGAGCTAAAGAAGAAGACAACCTTGTCAAGAAAACAGCTCTTTGCGAAAAGGTTGAAGAAATAGCAAAAGAAGATATCCAAAATGCAGGAGACTGGGAAAAGAAGACAAAAGAGATTATCGCCATACAGACTGAATGGAAGACTATCGGCTTTGCACCTCAGAAGATGAACGTCAAGATATTCGAACGTTTCCGTGCTGCATGTGATGAGTTCTTCAATCGCAAAGCAGAATTCTTCAAAGCATTGAAACAGAAGTTCGCTGACAATGCGGAAAAGAAAAAGGCTCTTATAGAACAGGCTCAGGCTCTTCAGGACAGTACAGACTGGAAAGCAACAAGCGACAAACTGGTTGCACTTCAGAAAGAATGGAAGACTATAGGTATGGTACCAAAGAAACTTGGAGACAAGCTTTGGAATGATTTTCTTGCCGCTTGCAACCATTTCTTTGAAGCACGCAATGAGGCTAACGCAGGAGCACGCAGCGAAGAGCGCACAAACCTTGACAAGAAGCGTGAAATAATAGCACAGCTTAAAGAACTTACAGAAAGTGCTGAAGAAGGAATACAGGAAAAGGTTCGTGAACTTATTGACCTTTATAACTCAATAGGACATGTTCCTTTCAAGGAGAAAGACAAGCTTTACAAAGAATACCACAATATTCTTGACAAGTTATATAAAGATCTCAATATATCAACAGCACGCAGACGTCTTGACAAGTTCAAGAACAATCTTAAGAGCTATGCTGACAAAGGTGCTGACGCATTGGACAACGAACGCGGCAGACTTATGCGCCGTTACGAGCAAATCAAGCAGGAAGTACAGACATACGAGAACAACCTTGGCTTCCTTAATGTCAGCAGCAAAAAAGGCAATAGCCTGATAGACGAAATGAACCGTAAGGTACAGAAGCTTAAAGACGAAATGGAATTGGTAAAGCAAAAGATCAAAGCCATTGACGCAGAGAACGACGAAGATTAAATTAATTATCGATAAAAGGAACAGGGTGCATCAAATGTTTGATGCACCCTGTTCCTTTTGTATAATCCGATTAATAGTCATTGAAGATGATGATTATTGCATGCATACATCTTCTTGTGAATAATCATCATGATGATATAATGTATGTTACTGACATATTCATCATGATGATTTTAAACTTATTGCAGAAACGTTTGTAACTACAATTATGAATTAATCAAACTGCTATCAAGATTTGATAATCTTCTTTGTGACAGTTCCGTCTTTTCCTTCGATTATCAATATATATAAACCAGAAGACAAGCCGTCAAATCCAGATACAGTCAATGTTTCATGTCCATCGATATTGAATGGTGATGAGTAAACTACAGAACCAGACAAATCAACAAGACTTACCTTGACACTCTGAGGAGCAGTATTGAACGACATGTTTATCTGATTGCTGATAACAGTCTTACGGACACTAACCCAATCAGATGATTTAACGACAACGCTACCAATACCTGTAGAACTTATCTCTTCATATCTATCAGCTATAGTGCCAGCACCCATAGCACCTGTATATATCATAAATTCGTCAACACTTCCACTGAAAGGACAGTTATAAGAAACAGTGCTATTACCAATTACAAGTTCTTCTGTCTCGCTTATATCATCTGTATCATCGCTTGCAGATGCAACGAGTTTACCGTCAATGTAAAGAAGAAGTGAACTGTCATCTGTATTGCGGACACAAACAACATTGTGCCAGTTGCCATCAAAGTATGGAGTTGCATCACTTAATGCAGCAGAAGACTTTGTTACATTATCGTCTATTGAGAATGTCAACGCACCGCGCTTGTATTCCAAACCAACCCAACAACCGCTTGCGCCTGTAGAACTGCTTGCTGTCGTGCTGCCCTTATGGAAGATGTACTGTCCTGTAGTAGATGCTTCTGACGTAGAGTTGAACCACAGACTAATAGTAAAGTTCTGTGTAGAAAGATTCATCTCGTCATAATGAGGCTGTGAAACGTGTGCAGATGTTGTAGAGGAACTGAAGTTAATAGCATTATTGCTTATGCCAGAAACATAAGAAGGAGTGAAGTCTACGGCACTTGCTTCTGTATTAGTTACAGCATTAAGAAGATTGTCATCAAAACTGAATGAAGCGACAAGTGTAAGTACATCAGGATTCTTTACGGTTATAGTACCAGTAAATGTTGCTGCAGTACCGCCTTCTTCCATTCCTGTCGTAGTGATTATATATTCATAAGTACCTATTGCTGTAGGTGTTCCGCTGATTGTAACTGTCATTGCATCGTTATCAATACTTGCTGTAACACCGTCAGGCAATCCTTCTACAGTTACACTTTCAGCTCTTTTCCATGTAAGTATAATATCTGTAATAGATTCACCTATCTCTATAGCCTGGTTACGTGAACCGCTTGTAAGGCTTAATGCCGCATTGCTTTCAAATAAGTCAGGCAAGAAATAACCAAGGTGAGGAGGCTGGTTGTATGCACAGTTTTGCCATGCCATAGCCATGCGATAAGTATGGTCTTGAGGAAGAGTTGTCACACGATATTCACTTGGTATTGTTGTAGTGTAAATAACAAGTCCCTTGTCCGTTGGACTTAATGAATCGCGTACAATAACCTCCTCTCGCCAGTCACCGAAGATATCACCCATAAAGCATGGAGTTGCTTTAGTTGTATTACAGGTATATCCGTCATATGTAGCAAGAGTAGACAGTGTCTTTGTACTGCTGTTCCATTTCTGTATATAGAACTTGGTACGTTCGCTGTTGCTATCAGAACTTGTACCGTCAAGAAGTTCGTCCTGCAAGTCACCGTCCCAATATATACGGAAATTAACAGAAGGGCGTTTAAGTACACTTGAGTTAATACTTGTTCCTGTCACATCATAAACATTGTTGCTCTCCTGCGACCAAAATTCATAACCACGGTTGTTACCGTCTATATCCGCTGCAAGTCCACGCCCGTTGTCAGAAGAAGAAGAATAGCCCCATATAATTTCGCCAGTCAATGCATCGTGCATATCAAGACCATAGTTCATAGTTGAACCAGAAGTAAGTCCTGCATGTCCTTTGTTCTCATGCGGCATGAATACTTCCATTCCGTCACGGTCAGGGTCAAAGTCACCCAAATGAAGAGCATCGCCATGTTCCCAACCTGTATTATAAAGGAAAGAGCCATCGTGGTCTAGCGCAGCAGCGCCATAGATAATCTCATCATAGCCGTCATTGTCTATATCACCCGTAGTTATAGCATGTGCGCCTGCCTCATATAGACCTGTAGACTGTGAGGTTGACGTTGTGCTATACAACCACCGTTGACTAAGTTCTGTGCCGTTGAACTGCCATGCACAAACGTAAGCGTAGGTATAATATCCACGACACATTACCAGACTTGGCGTTGGAACGCCATTATCATCTGGAAGATAAGAAACACAAGCCAAATAGCGTTCGCAACGGTTTCCATAGCTGTCTCCCCAACTACTGTTTGAAATAATACTACGTGGAGGATTATAATTTACTGTGTGCAGAGCAGCACCTGTCTGTCCGCTGAATATTGTAAGATATTCAGGACCACTCAGTATAGTACCAAGCGTACTGCCGCTTTTTGTTGTTACGTATGAAGTCTCATTGTCAGTAGCATTCTTTATTGTTTCGTCAGTAGCAGCTGCCGTAACATAATTGCCAGCACCGTCTTTTGAGCCTGGTGCAGTCTTGCAAGCTACTTCTGCCTTGCCGTCACCGTCAAAGTCGTACACAAGGAATTGCGTATAGTGCGCTCCTGCACGGATGTTACAACCTAGGTCAATGCGCCACAGTTGTGTGCCATCCAGTTCATAACAGTCAAGATAAACATTGCCTGTGTAACCACGTTGAGAGTTGTCATGGCTATTTGACGGATCCCATTTGAGTATGATCTCATATTCTCCGTCGCCATCTACATCACCGACACTGGCATCGTTTGGTCTATAAGAATATGTTATTCCATTTATATCTACACCGTCTGCAGGAACATTCAATGCTATACGCTTAGAATTACCTGACCATATATTGGCAGAAGACAACTGTACAGAATCAACCAGTACACCGTCTGCGTCGTGTGTAGCCAATGCGTAACTTGAGCTTGCGGTTCCTTCTGCGTCAGTATAGTTCGTTACTGTAGAAAGATTGCCAGCTACAAGAGTACCGTCACGATACAGATTAAATGTAGTAGACTTACTGTCCGTATCAAGAAAACGCCATGACAGGAACACACCGTCAGAAGTCTTCACTCCAACCAATCCGCGCGAAAGCGTCTCCTCAAAGCTCTTTGCAGAAACGGAAAGAATAGACATCACTGCCATAAGCAGTGCAAATAAGGTAAATTTTCTCATGTTTTATTTAGATTAGTGAATATTATTCAAAAGAGCAAATCAAATCATTAAGGTTCAGGATAA
>JAUNIZ010000136.1 GCA_030523165.1 Prevotellaceae bacterium | reverse complement strand
ATTCACTAATCACTATTCACTATAAAATAAAGCTTCCGCTTTATTTTATCTCAATCTTCCTATCCGTTTCAGCCTTTGTAGCCTCATATCCCTGGCTGGCGACATCGGCATTAACGATATCCTCACCACGCTTGCCCTTCAACGCTTCTTTTGAATCCTCTGACAGACCGGTATTTACAGTAGCGTTAACATCACATGTTGACAGCTTGTCAAGATCCTCTTTGGTTACTTTTCCGTCACGGTAGTCACGGCATATAGGATTCTCGTACATCGAATACTTGATGCCGAGCAATGACTTCAGCTTGTGCTTTGCCACCCATACTGCAGGAGTAGATATATACTTCTTCATTGCAGGAGCAACAGAACCAATCATCCAGCAGTCCCGGTCGCAGTGGCGCACCTTCTTGCGTACAATCTCCGCCTCAGGACTGTTCCACAGCTCATCCCATGTCTGACGGTTAAGGTTACCCATTACCTCCTTGTCCTTCGTACCGTTGCAAGGCATAACGTCACCGTAAGGGTCAATGAAGAACGTGTCGAAACTCATGTCACATGGCAACAGACGCTTCTGACCGTAGATATAGTTTATCAGACCATGATTGAAATACGCACGGAACCATTTCTTAGGAGAGTTGCTCTTCAGCAGTTCGTTCACAAGGTTTTCGAAGTTCTTCGCTACTTTTGGACGGTCATGTATTATGTTCTTCGCCTCCACGAAATAGAACGAGTTATGCAGCGATGCCGTAGCGAACTCCATACCCATTTTGTTCGACAGCTCATACAGAGGAACGAGGTCAGGAGCGTTCTTGTCCTGCACCGTCATGCCGAAGCCCACGTCTGTCATTCCCATTTCACGCAGTTTCTTCAATGTAGCGTAGCCACGGTGGAAACCGTCATTAAGACCGCGAATCTCGTTGTTCGTCTTTTCAAGACCTTCTATTGATATACGTATTCCTATCTGCGGGAATTCCTTACACAGGTCTATGATACGGTCTGTGAAGAATCCGTTAGTAGAGATTACTATACGGTCGCTTTTCTTGTACAGTTCACGCACCACATCCTTCAGGTCTGTACGTATGAACGGCTCACCGCCAGTGATGTTCGTGAAGTACATGCGAGGCAATTTCTTTATTGTCTCTATTGATATCTCTTCCTCTGGCTTCGATGGAGCCTTGTATCTGTTGCACATAGAGCAACGGGCATTGCAACGGTAAGTCACAATCACCGTTCCATTAAGTTTCTTTTCTGCCATATATTGTGTTATTTATTATATATTCCTATAATGTTCTTGTAATATTCTTCTGAGTTATATCTTTCCATGGAACTTTCTGCTATCTGCTTATAGTCAAAATCAGTGTTCCACATCCTTTCAATCTTGTCCTTCAGATCTTCTGTGTTACGGCTTTCAAACGTCATGCCGGTCTTTCCTTCATCTATCAGTTCCGGTATTCCGCCAATCCTTGCGCCCAATACAGGTGTACCGAGACATTGCGCCTCGATGACTGACAACGGATTGTTCTCATACCATTCAGACGGAATGACCGAGAAACGGGCATTGCCGACAAGTTCCTTTATTTCGTTCCATTGTTTGAAACCTACAAACTCGATGTTCTTGTTGGCTATGCCTTTCAGTTCATCCATCAAAGGACCGCCACCTATTATCTTGATCTTATAAGGAAGCCTGTTTGCAGCCTCAATCAATGTCCTTGCGCCTTTCTCATGACTCAACCTACCTATGAAACAGTAATAGTCTTCCTTGTCATAGCTGTCACGCTTACATTTCTCTATATTTATGAAGTTACACAGAGTAACCATTTTCGACGCATCGAAACCGCCCTGTATCATCTTGTCTGCCATAAACTGGCTAGGACACACAAACGTATCCGTACATGCTTCCAAACGCTTGCGATTCCATTTCACAGCTTCCCTGTATCCTATCAAGGAAGCCAGCTTTGAACCTTTCATACATTTGTTGTCCAGACACGGCTTTTTGTCACCGCTGAAGCATGTCTCACATATCTCCTTTCCGTCACGCAGGCAGTCATAGCGAGGACAAAGCAGTTTATAGTCATGCAGAGTCCACACAACCTTTATTCCATGCTTATGTACCACCTCTGCAATTACTGGCGACAGCTGAGTATGTATATTGTTCAGATGCACCACATCAGGCTTGAAGTCATCCAGCAGCTTACAGAACTTGTCTTTCGTTTCCTTAGAGCCGAAAGGGCGTGTAAATGCCATCAGCTTGCTCATGTTCTGTGGAAAATACTTCTTCCATTCGCTATCAATATTCTCAGGATAGTCCATAGCGAACACCGCCACCTCATGTCCATGCACCTTTAACAACTGCTCCAGATTGAGCATGTAAATACAATCACCGCCACGGCGGTAATAGAATTTATTGGATAATAAGATTTTCATTTAGATAATATATTTTACTAATCACAGATTATTGAATCTAATATCTTCAGTGATTTCTCTCTTTCATTACTGAGAATATTATTTACAATATCATAATCAATCAGTCTTTCTGTTATCGAATAGTTATTCAAATCCTTCACAATCCTGTCTTCCAATCCCAACAATCTCAATATACTTTGATTCCTGCTCCCTGTCTTATTGTTAGGCAGAATCTCGACAAACTGCTTATTGAAATTTATCGCGAAAGCAGTACCGTGGAAAGAGTCTGTGACAAAATACGTGCAGTTCTTGATATACGACAAAAACTCATCCATGTCAGGAAGATAAACAAACTTACCTCCACGCTTTACCTGATGAAACGTAGGGCTGATACGATAAAGCGGAAGTCCTACATAGTTTGCAAGTTTCATCGCATACTCGTCAAGATCAGGATTCTTATGCAACTGATACACAAGTACGTACTTGCCTTGAATATCACGCTTTATATATTTCGACCATTCATCACCTGTCAATAGCAATGTCGGGTCAAGCACCTGTCCTGCACAAGGAACATTCATCTGCTTTAGCAAGTCTACTGCCGAATCCTCCCTAACAGCAATGTTATCATATTTAGACAGCAAAACAGAATATTCTTTCAATATCTTTTCCGTGAAGTCTGTCCTGCCGAAACTGGCTGCGTATGCCAACTTCTTCCCTTTCGATACAAAAGAAAGGAAATAAGCATCATCATACTCTCCGTTCAACGTTGGTCCCCACACTTGGTCACTGCCCGTCATGAACACATCAGCCTTCAATGTCTTAAGTCCATCTTTAGTAGATATTCGTTCCGTCATGTCAAGATAATAGTGACGCATTCTGTCGAATTTCATTTCAGCCCATTTCTCTTCTGGGTATCTAAGACATATATATGCCAGCTTCTTCACAAAGCTGCCGTTATAGTCAGCCTTCCTTTTCAATGGTGTCAGAATAGCCTGCAATCCTCTTTCGTCATTCCGTTCGTAATCAATTATATTGCAGTCATGCCCCATTCCTTTAATCACAGAGATAGTTGCAATAGACTGCAACAAAGACCCATAATTAGACGGCGCATGACGTGTTATTACTTTAACATCCATATTATTTCAGAATTATATTTCTCAAATCAGGTATTTTACACATTATTCTATAAAAAAGAATAGGCATTCGTGGCAATAGTTCTGCTGTCTTTCTCAAATAGAATCTTTGTATCTGTTCCATCCTTCCTGCCCATTTTATTTTAGACGAGCATTTATCTTTCATGAAATATGGAACAAGTTTTCTCTTTCTAAAAATGTCCTTCAAGTCCAGTGCCAATACCACTTCATCAAACGACTTACTTTCAAGTGTCAACGCATCAATTCCTTTCAATATTCCATATCCATTGTCTGTATGCACTATAGTAAGCGTTTCCCCTAAATCATTCTGCTCTCTGATTTTCCATGGATCCATCAACGTTATGTCTGCATTAGTCTCTTTCCCAAACGGGTCTCCACATACATTGCAACCAGGAACTGTCCACAATCTACGCCCAAAGGGAAGCTGAGCTGCCCTATTCCAGGGCAGCTCAGCTTCCCCAACGCGAACGATTCCCGGCCATCCATCCCCGCGATAGCGGGTCGCAAAGTTCAATCTTTCGGGTACTTTTGTTCCCATCGCCTTTGCAAGAAAGCGAGTAGAATCTAATGTTTTCTGCTGTTTGCAGAATATACATATTTTAATCAACTCTTTATATTTCCCTTTAAGAGTCACTTCCATTGCCCGCAACTGACAAGAAGTACCAACAATCATCAGTCTGTCACACTTCTGCACCTTATGCAGATTAGTGCCTATCATCACCGAGTGATACACCGAATTAGCAATCTCGTCATACTCTGGGATATTTTCCTTTGTATAGAACTCTCCTTCGCCAGATGGATACAATGGTAATTTCTTTAAAGTGTACACACCATCAACAAAACCGCGTTTCAGACTTTCTATTATGATTGTCTTGCATACGCCACCAGACGAACTCATTCTCCGAATACTCTTGTCCTTATTATATCCTAAATAATATCTGCAAGACTGCAAGCCTTCAAAATAGTCCTTCTCCATCATTTCCCTATTAGCAGGACAACAAGCCACACACTTTTTACACTTTATGCACTTGTCATGATCTACAACCACACTATGCAATCCATTTTGCATAAACGTCATTGTAACTGCCTGTTTGGGGCACACTGATCCGCACGCTCCGCATTGCTGGCAATTGGAGTAATTATATTCAATTCTGTTGTTTTCTAATTTAAGCATTATCGTTTATCAAACTAATTGACTCAATTAAATCACTTGCTATCCTTTCAATTATATCTCAATCTCATATACTCCTCCTTGTCACTTTCACGCTTCAGTTCCTCATCCAAAGCCTTAATACAAATTTCCGCCCATCTACGCACTTCTGGGCGATGATGTGACTTCAGTTGCTCAAAGCATCTTTTCTTTTGCATCATCAATGGAATCACCGAACCTGTCCACCCATACGACTCCATGTTGCCATGCAAACCGTCAAGCACATTCTTGTTATCACCATATTCATCAAGCAACCATAGCACCCAGTCGTGAAAACGAGATACTGTATTGTCCGATTCATAATGGAATATAGGTGCTGTATCCGCTATCAGCGGAGGAATCCTCTGAGGATATTTCCTGCACATTTCCTTTATCCTTTCATCATTATCAATGAACAGAGATCCTTTCCCAAAACCGCTGCCAGAGCCAATCTCATTCTTAATCTGATAAAAGAAGAAATATTTGTCCTTACAGGCTAATGCTGTCTCAAAATCATCCCATATAGCATCCTTGTAGTCCCTGAGTAAAATACGATAAATATCCTCAAAATCACCATGTATAAAGCATCTCGATAATCCATCTATCATTTTTTTGTTGATGGCAATTGCAAATTCAGCATCATGATATTCCTCCAATATTGTGACGACAAAATCAGTATAATCATAGTTAGGATTATTACAACCATCCTCAATAGGATAATCCAACAATATTTGCTTTATTACTTTCATCACCTCGCCATTTGCCAGCAGTTCACTATCGTATCTATACCGCAGTATAAATTGTACCAATAGAACAGGATTACCTTGATAATCAGCAGAATATTTTATTAGAAAAGTCACTATCTGCTCAATAGTATTCAGCGATACACATTGAAGATATAATGTCGCAGCATCTTTAGAAAGTCTCCCTTTGCATATATCCTCTTTAATCCGCAAATACGACGAGAATTGTTCATTCTCACAATAGGCAAGCATCCTGACATACAACAGTTTCAATCCACCCGTGTATAGAGAATCCGTAAAGTTTTTCATTGGTTCTCTGTCCCTAAACACATAGCATATTTTGAATACGAAATTGCTGTTAAATTCGTCTCCCTCACCATCTGTAATAAGCTTCAGAAATATATCCAACAATACTTTCAGCTCTGCATCCTGCATTGTCTGAGACAAAGCCCATGAAAACCATAGATCGTAGTAATCCTTGTCATATACAATATGACGAATCTCATCAAGTGAAGAGTAATAACCACCATCAATGAACTCCTTTGCCAGCGACCGACATCTATTCTTTTGATATTCCACCCTTTCCTCAAATTTCTTTAATGAGTCTCGGCTGGCCTCATGTCTCACGTCCTTCAATTTTCGGCAAAATGTATTAGGACGTATTCTTTGTTTCAATGCGTCAAAACTATCCAAAAATTGCGGCTGATAGAATTGAATACGTTCCCTCTTTATCTTAAACAGACTATCGTATAGATTTTCCCAGTCATCTTCTTTTTTCTGTTCTATTAGTTCAATAAGAGGGAACATACTTGCAAGCATACCGTCGAAAGCCCATCTCATGACATGATTCTCAACAAGTTTAGCCGCCCTGTCAAGAGTTGCACCGCTCTTGTCTATTCTATCCATCAGCAAATCCCTGCACGCTTCCCAATATCTGACAATTTCTCCATTATTAACTGGCGTATAATCCTTCTTCTCATCCAATCCGAATTTATCGCCACTCCCAGACCTATGAAATGAACCATTGTAGAGAGCACTATCCAGACAATCCAAAAATAGATCATTATACATCTCCCCACAATCTGACAAATACCTCAGAGTCTCAAGTCTATCATTAAGAGAAGCCTCCGTTCCTGGCAGAACAATATGAAACAACTGCTTAAGTTGTCTCGTAGCATTGTTCCCTAAATCCTCATTCTCAGCCAAAGCAAGCTTCGCCATCACCTTGACTCCGTCATGATAACTGTCCCTGCTGAAGCACAACTTCTCCAAAGCCCACATCAAGTTTCTCCTGACATCCTTTTCTATATTTCTCATTACCCAATCGGCAGATTTTGGTCTGAGTACAGCCCACAAGCAAGAAGCCACCGCACCCGGGTTCACTGTTGTCATTGCGAGAAAGAGCCGTGAGCCCAGGTCTGAACAAACAACTTTCTCATTGCAGAAAGGGGCTATGCTACCGTCTTTATTTGTGAGCCGATATATCAAATCCTGAGCCGCCGGACTATCCTGCATATATTCAAGACGCTTGCACAAGCCCTCGCTAATCACCTCACGTATTGGCTCTTCAAGAGCATTAATTTCTTCTATAATACCCACAATCCGTTCCTCATCGTCATCATCCTCAAACCACTTCTCCACAAGCCAAACAGCCAACGGGAAAGGACGGACATTCAGCCAACTTTCTGAAATTTCCACAAATGTCCCTTCTAACAATTTTATTGTCCTAGAAAACAAATGTCTCTTTTGCTCATTTGAACTAATACCGTACAAAGGAGTTATTCTTTCACTTTCCCTAATAAAACGGTATGCTTTTTTGTCATTATACAGATACGGGAAAGGCTGAAACAAAGCCAGAGACTTCAACACTGTCATCTGACATTCGTCTTCAATCCATCTACTCAATAGTCTTTTAACGATATGGTCAACAGAATGGATGTCCACAGCATTATCTCTGCGATATTGCTTTATAAGTATAATAGCCATACCAATGAAACCATCAGCGATTTTCTTAATGCTGTCACGAACAGCCGAGTCACCATTTATCAAAGGGATTTCATTGTCAATATAGCTATTAACCATATCATTCATCTGTTCTGGCTCCAACATTATCACTTCAATCTCTCTATTGAAATAATTCTTCGCATTATACTTGATATCAAAGACCTTATTGTTGACGGCTATAATACGAAATGAGTGATTACATTTGTCTCTTATTCTGATTGCATCCTCAAAAATCTCATCCGTACAGTTGTCTAATACAATAAGTCCGTCGTCATTTACACTATTCTTGATTATTTCCTCAATATCATTCAACAGTCCCTCTTTTGAACTTGAAAACTCACAGTAATAATAATTATCATGTTTCCGTCCATCATCGAATGCCTCATGTAATATCCTTGTTTTCCCTAGACCAGACAATGCAGTCAGCAAAATAGTCTTCTTACTATTGTCTCTCAATTTCTCAAAACAGCTTTCTATCACCCCATTATATTGAAAGTCACTGTCTCTTTTTTGAAACAACAGAGACTTATCCATCGGTTTAATAACATTAGACCCTCCAAGATCCTTATGCCAAATACCATTATCACCATAATTATTGTCTCTTCTGAAATCATTGTTATCATCGAGATAATAAATCTGAGCATTGACATATCCGTCTTTCACGTACTCATAGTCAATCACCATGAAACCATTCTGGTACTTACCCTCAATTCCTATGTTGGAAGGTAATGTACCTGGCGATGTGAAAAAGAAGCAACCGCCATGTTGCCGTTCCACGTATTCGCTATCATTGTCATGAGTGTGACCACAGAAAAAAGCATCATAATTACCAGTCAACAGATTCATTAAGGTTTTCTGTTCAAACACATTCATCATCGAAGGATGATGATGACCTATTGCGAATTTCAAAGCACAGTCTTTGAGGAAATCCCTCGCATCAGTAATCTGCGACTTACCAAGTAAAATCTTATGCTCGTCTGTTTCAGATTTATAACACCTCCAAGCAGTATTCAGACAATTAATACCTACGGGAAACCCGTCAATATCCATCTTCAAGCTTAATCGCAAATTCGAAAGTTCTACGGTAGCATCTCCTTTATTATCGTTCCAATAATTATCCCTTATTTTATTATATTCAACGATTCTGGGTTCAACGAAGTTGGGGTCTTTGATATGTTTATCCAAAATATTGATATCTTTCAGCTTTTTTGTGAGCTTCTTGTCATCATTTTTTGAAACTACTTCCCTATTTACTTCATGATTGCCTATTGTAAACACAAATCTATTTTTAGGCAATCCCAGTTCTTTCATCATCCGTTCAATGACTATTTCTGAAAATGCCATGAATGCATTCTCAATCTTAGGCTCAGGGAAACCATTCCCTGCACAGTCAATCATATCACCCGAAAAAAGAATCAGATCGATACTCTTCTCTGTGTTGATTTTACTAAGAGCTTCCATCATCCGGTTAACAATCTCCTGAACTCTATCCAATTGCTCATATTTAAGGTGAAAATCTGAAAAATGTATTATTCTCATGTCAGCTTATATTTATGTTTTTTAGGATTACAATTATAGACAGATTAACATCAAAAAATTATTTCGACTTCAGCAAAGGCAAACCAGTAGCATACCATACAAACCCCAAAGGGCATCGTATCTTGTCTAAAGATCTTAACGAAGGATTCTTGTCACACCTTTCATCAACATAGCAAATAATATTCGGATCTGCACCCATCTTTTCAAGCTCCAAGGCAGAACTTTCACACCATCTCTTCAACAAACAAGGATAAGCACCTCCTTTCAGAATATTACTGAGATGTTTAATCGGTTGCATAAATTCAACATCCCATTGCTTATCTTTGGGTATTAATGGAATCTTTGAATATTCATTCTTATTATTTCTTATTAGAGGCGTTCCGAATGAAGCATACAGAGATAGGAATATACTATTATTCAATATTTTTCCACCCCTTAACAGTTCTAATATAAAGTATGGATTATCTTTTCTCAACTTTAATGTTTGTTCAAATGCATTATCTATCCAGCCATGATAATGTTCGAAAGCTTTAGGATCTTTCAATATCCCTTTAAAATGATGACGTGTCTTTTCTGTAATTTCTTTCAATTTATCCATATAATTATGATTATTCAAAAAATAGTCATATACATCTTCTGGCTTTTGTGGTATGGGAATCTGTCCGTTCTTGATTCTTGCCAAATATGTGACAAATTGAGCACCTGGCAAAGAATTCATAAGAGAAACGTCACATAGTGCTATAATATTCAATACAGACGACGCAAATTCTTTTGAATATAA
>JAUNIZ010000341.1 GCA_030523165.1 Prevotellaceae bacterium | reverse complement strand
TCATAAACTAAAGTACTAATCGGGACTTCTATCGTCAATCCAGCATAGGCTTCAGTATTTGGATTACTTTTTATTATAGAATCTAATGGAACAGAATACAACATGGCTATGTCGGCTAACGTTTCACCTCGTTGAACTGTATGGGGACCTGCATATGCAATAGTCGCCATAAATGATAAGATAAATGTTATATACTTTCTCATATGCTAATCAGTTTGTATAACCAAATAATTAGATATGCTCCAAAAAGCATTTGCATCTGTTATTTTTAACGTGAAATTACGGTCGCCATTAGTAACCAGATTATAGGAAGACTGTGGCATATTAGTAAGAATACGAGGCCGTTTTGCTTCAAAAGAAATCTCACGGAACTTACGTATGTCAACTTTTACGAACTTTGACTTATCAAGTGCAGCATCACTTACTATTTTCTTTTTATTTACTACGCCCTTACGCTTCAGTTCCTTTTTGGAACCAATCATAACATAACAGTTATTTATAATCTCGTCTTGTCTTGCAAGGGCTTTTGTCTGGGCTGTTGACTTTCTGTCTAATTCTTCAATTGTTGCAGACTGCTGATCAAGCTTGCTCTTTTGTGAAGCCACCTGCTTTCTCAACTGTGATATATTGACATCTTTCTTTGACAATTCAGAACGCAGTCTCGCTATCTGCGCATCCTTGTCAGCCAATTGAGACTTCATGTGGTCTACAAGTTCTTGCAAACCGGAATATTCTTTCTTGTTTGAAATCATTTTTTCCAGCTCGCTTATTTTAGTTTGCTGATGACGCAAAACATACTCGTATCGCTGCAGGTTGTGCAATACATCATTTCTTCCTATAGGCGCTTCAGAATGCGGATTAACAAACAGCAAGTCTTCCTCTACCATTATCGAATCTAACGCCTTATTAATGGAACCTATCATTCCGTTTACAACAGAAAGTTGCTTCTTGGATATTTCATAAGCCGCTTTAAGGGAATCGCGTTCTTCAACAATTTCTATAACCTTGCTGTCAGAATTATTACATCCACATAATATTGTTCCTACAAATGCGATAGCAAAAATATAAAGTCTTGAAATATATCTTATATTCATTGTGATTTCTATTTTACAGTTTTAACATATAACATCAGTTGAGTTCCAGCTTTTAGTTTTGTATTCAATTTTATCTTACTTGACAGATCGTTCCATTTAATTATATCATCGGCTTTCAGATTATATCTGTCTGATATTATCTTTAGTGTTTCTCCATTCTTCACGTTATGGAAAACCACTTTAAGCTCTTCTACCTCAGCTTGCTGAGCAGTCTCATTGTTTGTCTCTTCTACAATATTGTTTTGCTTTTCTTCTTTTGCGAATGCCGTTAATATATCTTTTGTGCCATCTTTATACTTTATCATAAATACGTCATCTGTATTCAAAGATATAACAGGTGAATGCTTTGAACCTCCAAAAAGCCCAGATTTACCTTCTTTTTCTTGATACAAGACCTGATTCTCTACAACCTGTAGATTGTATGCTTGAATTTCTTTTCCTGAAACAAGATATAC
>JAUNIZ010000135.1:8285-9943 GCA_030523165.1 Prevotellaceae bacterium | reverse complement strand
GATAGTATCAACAAATGGACTGATTTGTCAATTATTTGTTTATTTATTATAGAATATTGAATATTTCTGCATTTATTTCGATTGCTTTTAGTAAATTTGCTGTCAAACAAGAGAAATAATGGCAAAGTTAAATCGTATAAAAGTTGTTCTTGCAGAACATGATTTGAATAATAAATGACTGTCAGATAAACTTGGTAAGGACTTTTCTACAGTATCTAAGTGGACCACCAAAACAACCCAACCACGCCTTTATTTTCTCATTTCTATGGCCAATGCACTTAAAAATACTTGTGCAAGAGTTGTAAGGTAGGGAATGAACGCAAAAAGTTAAGAAAGAATGATTACAAAAGAAGATGCAACTGATTTACTCAAAAGCACAGAAACATATCGAATAGAGAGAACTGTCTCTACAGGCAATATGGACAAGTTCTGCGAGGCTATATGTGCTTTCGCTAATGATCTCCCAGATTCTCGCAAGAATGGTTATTTGCTTATTGGTGCCTATGATGACGGAACTTTGTCGGGGTTGAAAGTTGACGATGCTCTGCTGAAGAAGATATCGGGGATACGTTCTGACGGTAACATTCTTCCTTTGCCTGTTATGAGTGTAGATAAGTTTGAATATCCAGAAGGTGACTTGCTTGTTGCAGAAGTGTCACCATCATTGATACCACCTGTACGCTATCGTGGACGAGTGTTTGTGAGAATAGGTCCAAGACGAGATATAGCAAACGAAGCAGAGGAACGCATACTTACTGAACGCAGAACGGCTTACATGGCAACATTCGATGCCACTCCATGCCTTGGTTCTACATTGGATGATTTGAATCTTGACCATATCAAGAACATTTATCTTCCTGCAGTAGTTGACGCTGAAATTCTCGCTCAGGACAATCGAGACATTAAAGAAAAGTTGGCATCGGTTCGCTTGTATGACCGTACTCATGACTGTCCAACATACGCTGCTTTAATACTTTTCGGCAAGAATTCTCGTTATTATATGCCTGGAGCATACGTGCAGTATGTAAGATTTGCGGGGAAAGAAAAAGGAGGTGAAGTCCTTAATGAGAAGCGTTTTCAAGGGCCACTATACAAGATGCTTCCAGAATTGGAATCTTTTGTGGAAAATGCTGTCGTCACACAGCGGCCTGTCGCTGTTAGCCTTTTCAGAGAAAAAACGGTTATCAATTATCCAAATAAGGCATTGCGAGAGTTGATAATGAATGCCTGCATGCATAGAGACTATCAAGCAAATATGCCAATTCGTCTCTATCAATTTGATGATCATGTAGAAATCATGAATGCTGGTGGACTATATGGCGAGGCGCGTCCCGAAAATTTCCCTGCTGTCAATGACTATCGTAACCCAATCATAGCCGAGGCCATGAAGGAAATGAAGTATGTAAATATGTTCAACCAGGGTGTGAAGCGTGTACAAGACATGCTTCGAGATAATGGCAACAAGCCTGCGGAGTTTGACGTATCCAAATTGACAGTTTTCTGTGTTAATGTCTTTTCTGCGGAGAGTGATATACCAAAAGAGCAACAGGGTTTTACATCAAAAGATGACATGAAAATTGCCAATGTGGATATTGCGAAGTTGACTGATAGACAGCGCAAAATATACGAAGCATTAAAAAATGTCCCGATAAATGTCC
>JAUNIZ010000135.1:0-8275 GCA_030523165.1 Prevotellaceae bacterium | reverse complement strand
ATTGCCAAAATGTTTAATGTTTCAGAAAAGACGATCAAACGCGATCTGTATGTTCTCCGTGACATGAATCTTATTAAGTATGTGGGAAGCAATAAAACAGGACATTGGGAAATCTATTAAAAAAAAGATATAGACAATAATCTTGTGGCTTCTTTTCCTGTGGATTTTATATTTATCCTATGCAATTTATCTTAATATATTCGTAAATCGAAGGCGACAAATTGCGTAAATATGCATAATTATAAATGCTATGTATAACTCCCTAAATACATTTTCCTCAATAAAAATCGCCCTTTGATTACTCTAACTCCTATTTTTGTTGTACCTTTGCATAATCTTTGAATAAGATAAGCGGCATCTCGGCAAAATATCCAAGCAAGCTTGATATTTTTGCGCTCGATTTGCATAATCTTTGAATAAGATAAGCGGCATCTCGGCAATTTCAGACATGTTCGATTTGCATATCTTGATACTTTAAATGACCAATACGGATTATGGTTAAGGTTTTATTTCTAATATTGTTTTTTGCTACAGTGCTTCAGGGCAATGCCAAGGGTATTGATGAAGTGCAGAAGGTGAAGTATCCTGGTGGCAAGACATACATGTTCCGTGTTACGTTTAAAGACAAGAACGGTACGCCATACAAGTTGAGCCAGCCGCTTGAATTCTTGTCTGCAAAGGCTCTTTCACGTCGTACACGCCAGCATCTGCAGCTTGATTCTACCGACTTGCCTATAAATCCTGAATATATTAAAGCCATAAACGCTACTGGTGCAAATGTCGTAAGCCGTAGCAAGTGGAACAATACGGTATTGGTGAGAAGCCATAACCTGGATGTTCTCAAAGGACTGTCAAATCTTTCTTGCGTAAAAGAAACAAAGAAAGTATGGACATCACCCGATTCAATAACGCCAGTATCGTCAAGGGCAAAGTATCATACCGAATTCAAACGTTGGAACACAGTAGAACAGAGCCATTACGGTGTCGCTACAGAACAGAACAAGATGGTCGGTTGTCAGAAACTTCACAATATGGGATATACAGGGCGTGGCATTACCATTGCCGTGCTTGACGGGGGCTTTATGAATGTTGACCTTATTCCATGCATGCAGGAAGTTGATATCGTAGGCTGGAAGGATTTTGTAGTGCCTGCCTCTCCCGATATATTCAAGGAAATGGATCATGGCACGAAAGTATTGTCAGTCATGGCTGCCAATGTGCCGAATACATTTGTCGGCACTGCTCCCGGTGCCGCCTATTGGCTGCTTAGATGTGAAGACAACCAGACCGAGAGTCAGGCGGAAGAAGACTATTGGGCTGCAGCCGTTGAGTTTGCCGATAGTGTAGGCGTGGATATCATCAGCAGTTCTTTGGGCTTCCATGCTTTCGATGACTCTTCTACCGACTATAGATATAGTGATCTTGACGGCTATACGGCACTTATTTCCCGTTCCGCTTCAATGCTTGCCGGCAAGGGCATTATTCTTGTAAACAGTGCCGGCAACGACGGTATGGGAACATGGAAGAAGATAAACGTTCCTGCCGATGCCGACAACATTCTTTCTGTCGGTGCCGTTACCCCAAACCGTCGCAATGCAGCCTTTAGCAGTATCGGTCCTTCTGCCGACGGTCGTATAAAGCCAGACATAATGGCGCAGGGCAGTCCTACAACAGTCATTACAGGAAGAGGCACGATAATCGACGATATGGGCACGTCATTCTCTACTCCTGTCATTACCGGCATGGTGGCTTGTCTTTGGCAGAGTTGCCGTGATAAGACGGCGCTTGAGATTATAAACCTTGTCCGTCTATGCTCCGACAACAGCGTTAATCCCGACAATATCTATGGCTATGGAATACCCGATTTCGTGAAAGCGTTTGATATGGGACGTAACAAGAAGCGTTCGAAATGAAGAATACCGTTACATTATACGAGCTTAACAGCCTTGTGAAGGATGTGGTTAGCATGGCTCTTCCCGATGAATATTGGGTGGAGGCAGAACTTTCTGACGTTAATGTAAACAACGGCAACTGCTATATGGAACTTATCCAGAAGGATGAGCGCAGCAATACTCCCGTCGCCAAGGCTTCTGCCAAATGCTGGCGTTCCACATGGGCTGTCATACGTCCGCATTTCGAGCGTGTTACCAATCAGACTCTTCATCGTGGCATAAAGGTTCTGTTGCGTGTCTATGCGCAGTTTCACGAGAACTATGGCTTTTCATGGATTGTTACAGACATAGACCCTACATACACTATGGGTGATATGGCGCGTAAGCGTCAGGAGATAGTGCGCATACTTAAGGAACAGGGTGTTTTCGACCTTAACAAACAGCTCCCTTTGCCTATGTTCAACCAGCGCATAGCCGTCATCTCCAGTGCTTCGGCTGCCGGTTATGGCGACTTCTCCGACCAACTTTCATCCAACCAGTATGGCTTTCACTTCACAACAACGCTCTTTCCTGCCATAATGCAGGGCGAAAGGGTAGAGGAAAGCATTATATCTGCCCTCAACGATATTAACGATGATATAGATTCTTACGACTGTGTTGTTATAATAAGAGGTGGAGGTGCTACGAGCGACCTGTCCGGTTTCGATACGTTGGCACTAGCCGAGAATGTAGCTAACTTCCCTTTGCCTATAATTACGGGCATCGGTCATGAACGTGACGAGTCTGTTCTTGACATGGTTTCCAATACAAGACTGAAGACTCCTACGGCTGTAGCCTCTTTCCTTGTGGATAATCTGAAGCAGGTGTCCGACCTTATTGACAGTCTCGGTGAACGTATCGCAAACCGTGTTACGTCTAAAATAGAAATGGAACGTCTGCGTTTGGAAAAACTGTCGTCTGCTATTCCTGTGCTTTTCTCCTTGGCAAAGACACGTCATGAGGCAAGCCTTACGGCTTTGTTCACCCGTTTGGAGAATGCCGTTACACGAAGAGTGTCTGATTCTAAGCATCATCTTGTTTTGCTTTCACAGCGCATACCGCCTTTGGTTACGGGAAAGATAGCTGCCGAGCGTCATCGTCTGGAGATGCTTTCACAGCGGGCTAATGCCCTCGACCCGGCTCTTTTGCTCCGTCGAGGCTATAGCATAACACTTTTCAACGGGCATTCCTTGCGTGATGCGTCACAGTTGAAAGACGGCGACGAGATAATTACCGTTGTAGAGAAAGGAAAGATAAAGTCTAAAGTACAAAAATAAAACGATTATGAAACAGACAATGAAGTACGAAGAAGCAGTGCGTCAGCTTGAGGATATCGTGGCTAAGATGGAGAACAACGAGCTTGATATCGACAGTCTTGGCGAACAGCTGCGCACAGCCCAGAAGTTGATAAAGCTTTGCCGTGACAAGCTCACAAGCACTGATGATGAGATCAACAAGATACTGTCTGTTGACAAATAAAAAGACAAAAAATGTCCCCAACGGGGGCAAACATTTATAACCGTCTGGTCGTAGACCTGCGGATGTTATGATGATAACAACTAACAACGTCCCTGAAAGGGGCGAATCTTTGTAACTGAGGGTGAGCATAGCGTGACCCCTAGAACTGTATAATAAGGTCTAATAACTGCATTACTTTAAAAAAAAGATTGGTTTTGTTGCGGTTTATTAATAAAATGCTTATTTTTGCACTTGCGAACAAAAGAAAATATTAAAAAAACAAATAATATGAAAGATTTGGATTGGTCAAATTTGTCCTTCGGATACATACCGACCGACTACAATGTTCGTTGCTGCTATCGTGACGGCAAGTGGGGAGAGATTGAGGTTTGCTCAGACGAATATATCCACATGCACATGGCTGCGACATGTCTTCACTATGGCCAGGAAGCCTTTGAGGGCTTGAAGGCTTACCGTTGTCCTGACGGCAAGGTAAGAGCTTTCCGTATGGATGAAAATGCTGCACGTCTGCAGTCCACATGCCGTGGCATCCTTATGCCTGAAGTTCCTACAGAGCTTTTTGAAGAAATGGTAAAGAAAGTCGTGCGTCTTAACCAGGCTTATATACCTACCTACGAGAGTGGCGCTACGCTTTATATCCGTCCATTGCTGCTCGGAATGTCTGCACAGGTAGGCGTTCATCCTGCTACTGAATATATGTTCCTTATCTTCGTTACTCCGGTAGGACCGTATTTCAAGGGTGGCTTCGCTACTAACCCTTATGTCATAATCCGTGAGTACGACCGTTCTGCTCCTCTTGGCACAGGCCGTTACAAGGTGGGTGGCAACTATGCCGCTTCTCTCTATGCCAACAAGATGGCTCACGATATGGGTTATGCCTGCGAGTTCTATCTCGATGCTAAGGAAAAGAAATACATCGACGAGTGCGGTGCTGCCAATTTCTTTGGCATCAAGGACAACAAGTACATCACTCCTAAGTCTACCAGCATCCTTCCTAGCATCACCAACAAGAGTCTTATGCAGTTGGCAGAGGATATGGGCATGACCGTTGAGCGTCGTCAGATACCGGAGGAAGAGCTTGCTACCTTCGAGGAAGCAGGAGCCTGCGGTACGGCTGCCGTTATCTCTCCAATATCAAAGATTGACGATTACGAGAATAACAAGAGCTACGTCATCAGCAAGGACGGCAAGCCAGGACCAATATGCACGAAACTATACAACAAGATTCGTGGCATCCAGTACGGCACAGAACCTGACGTTCATGGATGGACAAAAGTCATCATTGATTAATTTATATCTATTGAATAGTAAAATCCCAAGGGCATTCTGCGAAATGCAGAATGCCCTTTTTCGTTATTTGTGTCATACCGATGCGACAACATATATAAATAGGTAATATATAGAAATAATAAAATATAAGCAATAAATAGATATGAGCAAAGGGAAACTGGCTAAGTTTGCAGACATGGAACGCTATGAGAACGTGTTCCAGTATCCATATTCAGTGGTTGAGAACGTGCCGTTCGACATGAAGGGGCATTGGCGCGAGATGTATTTCAAGAACGACAATCCTATTGTTTTAGAGCTGGGATGCGGCAGAGGCGAATATACCGTAGGATTGGCACGTCTGTTCCCTGACATCAACTTCATTGGCGTTGACATTAAAGGGGCAAGAATGTGGTCGGGAGCGACAGAAGCACTTAACGAAGGACTGAAGAACGTGGCATTTCTCCGCACGAACATTGAGGTTATAGACCGCTTCTTCGACAAGGACGAGGTGCAGGAGATATGGCTTACGTTCAGTGATCCGCAGATGAAGAACGTGCGCAAGCGACTTACTGGCACAATGTTCATGGAACGTTATCGCCGCTTCCTTGCCGACGGCGGAATAATACACCTGAAGACCGACAGCAATTTCCTTTTTACTTATACTACATATATGGTGCAGCACAACCATCTTCCGTTGCTGTTCAGAACGGAAGACCTATATCACACCGAAGGCATAGACGAGGAAACGCGTCGCATCTTGTCTATCCAGACTTACTACGAAAGCCAATGGATAGAACGAGGACTGAACATTAAATACATGAAGTTCCGACTTCCGCACAACGTCACCCTTACAGAATCGGAAATAGAAATCCCTATCGACGACTATCGTAGTTATCACAGGTCAAATAGAAGCGAAGTGGAAAAAAGGCGGTAGTTAAATAACCTTAATACGAACCAACTTTTTTGCTTTTCTTGCATCTAATGAATAAATTTGCAACAGAATAATAAACAATGTGTTATGGCATTAGAAATTAAAGCAATACCTACACTTACGGGAAAGGAAGCTGAACGTTTCATGAAAGAGGCGGATAAGGCTTACTTGAACAATAGGAAGACCGACTTCAGCAGTCAGGTCAAAGTTGCCCGTGCCATATTGAAAAAAGCCAATATGCTGTAAGCATGGGATTCCTATTAGATAAATGCAGTTTCTCGCCATTGGACGAAGATGTGATTAGTAAATGTCGCCCATTCTCGTGCGGAAATACTGACTTGGATGAATTTTTCCAGCATGATGCTCCATTATACAGTAGACAGATGTTGGGAAAAAGCTATTGTTTCAGATTGGATGAGGATAGTTCTGTCATTGTATGTGCATTCACACTATCCAATGACAGTATCCGTGTTGACATACTACCCAACAGCAGAGAGAAAAAGGTACGAAAAAATATCCCGCATTCTAAACAGATGCGCCGTTTCCCTGGCGTACTGATTGGACGATTGGGTATTAATACGGAGTTTGCTGGTCGAGGCATAGGCAGTGAACTGATGGATTTTATAAAGTCATGGTTCATAGATGCAGGTAACAAGACCGGGTGTCGTTTTCTGATTGTTGATGCATACAATGAGGAAAAGCCGTTGGGATATTATCAAAAGAACGGTTTTATGTACCTGTTCTCCTCTGAAAGTCAGGAAGCAGATAACACAGGAGTAGACAAGAATGTGCGACTGAAGACACGCTTGATGTACTTTGACCTTATTTCATTGGTCAGCAAGTCTACTGAATAACTGCATGATACACTTAGCATAACTATTCACTATCAATTATTCCTTATTTACGGTTTCTCTTCGAAAATGTAAAATAAATAAGAATTTATTGTGTAATTTATTCGGTTTGCACTATCTTTTAATAAAATAGGCGGCACCTCAGAAATTAAAATAAATTCATATTTATTTTGCATTTCATTCGGTTTGCACTATCTTTGCATAAGATAGGCAGTATTTATAATATAGATATGTAATTATGGAACACCAGCGAAATTATCCGATAGGGATGCAGACATTTTCGAAGATTAGGGAATCAAAATGTCTTTATATAGATAAGACGGAATATGTATATAGAATGATACACTCAGAGTCATCTTACATGTTCCTTAGTCGCCCACGTCGTTTCGGCAAGTCGCTGTTGACAAGCACGCTTCATTCATATTTCTCAGGAAAGAAAGAACTGTTCAAGGGATTGGCTATAGAAAAGTTAGAGACTGAATGGACAGAATATCCCGTCCTTCATTTCGACATGAGCACAGCAAAGCACGTTGACAAGATACGTCTGATACAGGAGATAGAAGGCAAGCTGTGCGACTATGAGCATATCTACGGGCGTGACGAAAGCGACATAAACATCAACCAGCGCATGGAAGGCTTGATAAAGCATGCCTATAACAAGACAGGCCGTCAGGTAGTAGTCCTAATAGACGAGTATGATGCGCCGCTCCTTGATGTGGTACACGAGGAGACAAACCTTCCTCAGTTGCGTGATGTCATGCGCAACTTCTACAGTCCTCTAAAAGCCTGCGACCCTTATCTGCGCTTCGTGTTCCTTACAGGCATCACTAAGTTCTCGCAGTTGAGCATATTCAGTGAACTTAACAACATCAAGAACATAAGTATGCTTGAAGAGTATGCTGCAATCTGTGGCATAACTGAAGAGGAAATGCGCAGCCAGATGTCAATAGACATTGAAATATTGGCAGAAAAACTAAAGGTTACTCCAGAGGAGGCATTGCAGAAACTGAAAGCAAACTATGACGGCTACCACTTCACATGGCCGTCACCAGACATATACAATCCGTATAGCCTTTTGAATGCCTTTGCCGACAGGAAGATAGCTTCCTATTGGTTTGGCAGCGGTACGCCGACATACTTGATAGAGATGTTAAACAAGTATGGTGTGCTACCTTCCAAGATAGGTCCGCTTGAGGCGGTAGCAACAGAATTCGATGCGCCTACAGAACGAATGGAAAGCATAACACCTTTACTTTACCAAAGCGGATATATCACGATAAAGGGCTATGATGATATGTTTGAATCCTATACGCTTGACATCCCGAACAAGGAAGTACGTATAGGTCTTATGTATAGCCTCATTCCTTACTATGTGTCAAGAGACACGCTTACCACAACAAATACTGTGGTAAACATGGCTCGTGCCTTATATCGCAACAACATCGACGAAACATTGCAACGGCTTCAGGAGTTCCTTCTTACAGTTCCATACGCTGACAATACCAACTATGAAGGCCATTACCAGCAGATGCTCTATGTAATCTTCAGTCTCCTTGGAGCCTACGTAGACATAGAAGTTCGTACTCCGCGAGGTCGTGTAGATATAGTTCTCCGTACTGCCACAACACTTTACGTTATGGAGTTGGAGATAGACAAGACTTCATCTGCTGCCATGTCTCAGATAAATCTCAAAGACTATCCAAAACGTTTCGCCCTTTGTGGTCTGCCGATAGTAAAGGTAGGAATAAACTTCGACAGCGAACGTCGCACAATCTCGGACTGGACAATAGTTAATAGTTAATAGTGAATAACTA
>JAUNIZ010000340.1 GCA_030523165.1 Prevotellaceae bacterium | reverse complement strand
CTATAAAGGTACAAAATATTTGCGAGATTACCAACTTTTTATGACACTTTTTTATCCCGAACTCGCGTAGGAAATGTGTTTATTCTTTCTTGCTGTCAGCTTTCTGCTGGAACTTCTCTGAATTGATGATAAAACGCTCATGTATGCCATTGCCTATCAAGCCTTTTTCATCGTAAACCTCAGCCTTGAATTTAAGTTTTCTGCCGTCTATTTCTACTAGTTCTGTCTCGCATCTAACGTTCATGCCAAGTGGAGTAGGGGCAAGATGATTTACATTAAGGCTAATGCCTACTGTTGCCATACCTTCTTCAAGTGAGTCGGCAACGCTCTTCCATGCTGTCTCTTCGATTAAAGCTATCATTGCGGGTGTCGCAAAAACCTTCAGTGTGCCGCTGCCCATAGCTAGTGCTGTGTTGCTGTCTATAACATCAACAGTCAAGGTGTTCTTAATTCCAATCTCCATATTTTTATTTTGTTATTTATGTGTTATGTATGGCAAAATTACTAAAATTGCGCTGATACGGTAAATATATTTGCTTACTTTTTGTTAATACATTTGGTTTGTTCGTTTTTTACTCTGTTTTTTCGTAAGTTTGCACAACAATATACATATAGAATGAAACGATTTATAATTATATATTTATTGGTTATATCGTCAGTTCCTTCATTTGCGCAAATGAAGTGGAATTCCCGCTATCAGACATACATAGACCAATATAAGGATTTGGCAATTTCAGAAATGCTTAAATATAACATTCCTGCAAGCATAACGTTAGCTCAAGGATTACTTGAGAGCAATGCTGGCATGAGCGAGTTGTCTAGAAAAGGAAACAATCACTTCGGAATAAAATGCCATGACTGGCTTGGAGGAAGGACATATCATGACGATGATGAAAGAAACGAGTGTTTCAGAGCATATAATGACGTTTACGAGAGTTTTGAAGATCATAGCAAGTTCTTGGCGCGTCAGCCACGATACAAAAAACTTTTCAGTCTGAAGCGTACTGATTACAAAGGCTGGGCGCATGGATTGAAAAGCTGTGGCTATGCTACAAGCCCCATTTATGCAAAACAACTGATAGGTATAATAGAATTATACAATCTTCATGATTATGATAAATACACCAAGTATGATAAGTTCATGGTCAGAAGGTCAGACGTTAAGAATGATATTGCAGGCATGAATCTTCATCCTATACACATTTACAATAAGAATTATTATATAAATGTGCGTCAAGGCGATACGTTCAGATCAATAGGAAAAGAAATCGGAATATCATATAAGAAGATAGCCAAATACAACGAACGTGACAAAGACGACACTTTGATACCAGGAGAACGTATTTATCTGAAGAAGAAACAGAAAAAAGCAGAAAAGTCATACAAACGTAGACCGCATAAAGTAAAGCCTGGAGAAAGCATGTATTCTATTGCACAGTATTATGGAATACGGCTGAAGAGCCTTTACAAGAAGAACCATCGTGATGGCAATTACACCATCAAGGCAGGCGATAAACTTCGGGTAAGGTGATGCGGCGCATTTGTCTGCATTGCCTC
>JAUNIZ010000134.1 GCA_030523165.1 Prevotellaceae bacterium | reverse complement strand
ATTATTTCTTATAGTTATCCAAACCTGTCTTCAAGAATTTGCTGTAATGCTCTATATTCTCGTCATAGCTATATGACGGAGCGATTGGGTTACCTTGATTATCTATAATCACATAGAACGGCTGGGCATTTGCACCAAACTTGTTGCGCTGTAGATAACTCCACTTGTCTCCAACGGTACGCAAAGTACGTTTTCTTCCATTCTCCTCAACCTCTATAGGCTTAGGCAATGGTTGTTTGTCGTCTACATAAAGAGATATAAGAACAAAATCATTATTGAGTTTATCTGCTATCTGTGGGTCTGTCCATACAGATGCTTCCATCTTACGACAGTTCACACAGCCAAATCCAGTAAAGTCTATAACCACAGGCTTGCCTTGAGCTGCTGCTGCCGCCATACCTTCATCGTAGTTCTTGTATTTCGGTTCTACCTCATTATGATAAAGGTTAAAGTCTTGCGTGCTGATAGGAGGCGCAAATGCGCTCACTGCCTTACATGGCGCACCCCACAAGCCAGGAATAAGATAAACGGTGAAAGCAAGTGAAATCATACCAAGCATAATGCATGGCACAGGCATTGCTTCCTCGCTGCCCATATCACTACGGAACTTGAGTTTGCCGATAAGATATAATCCCAACAAGCCGAATATTACTATCCATATAGATAGGAACACCTCGCGGTCAAGCAAACGCCAGCCGTAAGCAAGGTCAGCAACAGAGAAGAACTTCAAGGCAAATGCCAGTTCTATGAAACCGAGAACTATCTTTATAGTGTTCATCCAACTGCCCGACTTAGGAGCCTGCTTCAGCCATGTAGGGAATAGGGCAAACAGAGTGAAAGGCAAAGCCAAAGCTATGGCAAAGCCAAACATTCCGATTGCTGGTCCAGCAATGCTGCCTGATGTGCTCACCTCTACAAGCAAGAAACCGATAATAGGGCCTGTACATGAGAAGGAGACAAGAGTAAGAGTGAATGCCATCAGGAAAATGCTGAGCAATCCGCTTGTGTTTGATGCCTTGCTGTCAACCTTGTTTGTCCATGATGACGGCAATGTGAGCTCAAACCAGCCAAAGAACGACAAGGCAAAGACTACAAGCAAGAGACAGAAGAATATGTTAAACACAGCGTTTGTCGCAAGCGCATTTAGTGAACTTGCACCGAAAATAGCGGTTATGGCAAGTCCTAATGCCAGATAAATCACGATAATCGATATACCGTAAGTTATGGCATCACGTATACCTTTCTTCTTGTCCTTCGCACGCTTGAGGAAGAAACTTACCGTCATTGGTATTATAGGCCAAACACAAGGTGTGAAAAGCGCAATAAATCCACCGACAAGTCCCATGAAGAATATATATATCCATGAACGCCCTGCACTAGAATCGTCGCCGTTGAATGCCTGCAGTTCTTTTATTACAGGTTTCCAAAGGTCACCGCCTCCTACTACAGTTGTGGTATCAGCAGCTAAAGAATCTTTTGGAGCATCTGCTACTGCAACAGTGTCTGCTTTAGTTTCAGTTTCTTCTGCTACACTCTCAGGGGCTTCTGCTGGGCCATTGCCTTTAAAGTCGAATTCAACCTGTGTAGGTGGCATACAGTTTTCATCGTTACATGCACCATATTCCAGATAACCTTTAATATGATAGGTCTTTGCAGTAATCTTGTATTTCTGAATAAACGAAACGCTACCTTCAAAATAGCGGAGATTCATATTGAAGATCTTGTCAAACTCGTTTATTTCCTTTCCTCTATGCCCAAGACTACCTGTAGCCTTTGCGCCTTCCGCTTTCTCTGTAGTAAGAGTAGCAGAAATAGGTCCGTCATCAGGCAATCCTGTAGAATACACATGCCAGCCGGCATCAATCTTTGCCGTGAAAATCACGTCAACTTCTGTTGGGGATACTTGTTTCTGACTGACTGAGAAATGTACTGGGTCTTGCATCTGTGCAGACGCAGAAAGAGCAAAAACAGTCATCAGAAGCGTTAAAAACGCAGCAAGAAATGTTCCTTTGAAATTTTTCATTATTGTGCTTTAGTTGTTTTATGAGTCATTATATCGAGGACATAACGGTCTGTTTCATCCATTCCTCTTCTTCCTATCTCTGTCAGATTACGAATGCTTTGGTCTACATCGTCATCTATTATTCCTTCTACAGAAGTAACATGTCGGTTCTGTATTGCAAGCATTGCACTCATCACAGCCGTTCCAACGCCTGTAGTAAGCTTTAGAGCGCAACTAGGCTTAGCTCCGTCGCAAATCATTCCTGTCAGGTTGGCAATCATGTTCTTTACCGCAAACGATATCTGTTCATAGCTGCCACCCATGAGATATGTTATTCCGCAGCTGCTTCCTGTGCTCGCCACAACACATCCACATAGGGCTGAAAGCGCACCAAGATGCTGCTTTATGTAAATGGCTGTAAGATTGCTTATTATCAGGGCACGTGCCGTTTCTTCTTCCGTATTATGGTTTTCTTCGGCAAACACTACAACAGGCATTGTGGTGCATATTCCTTGGTTACCGCTTCCGCTATTGCTCATCACAGGCACCATTGCTCCAGCCATGCGTGCATCGCATGCACAGCTTGTTACAGAAAGAATTTTCGAGAATATACTGTCTCCCATTATTCCCTTTCCTAAAGGGCTGCACATTGTCTTTCCCAGTTCGTGACCGAAGTTCTCGCGAAGTCCGTCAGCTGCAGCAGCTTCGTTCATGCGTTTCGCTTCAAGAATGAACTGGAGGTCTTCTATATCGGTAGTGGTGGCAAAGTCATAAACTTTTCTTAATGTAAGCTGCACGCCATGCTCGTCATCGTTCTCGCAAGAAGAGCTAACTTCATGCTGTTCCAGCACATCATCATCTTTTCTAAGATAGACAAAATTCGTGTGATGTGTACTTATCACAGCCTCTGCCTCATGACCGTCAGCTTTGCATACCACACGTATATACAGCTTGTCTGGAGCATCCTCTTTCAGCGAAATATGAATTCTTCCTTCATCTATATATTGCTTACCGCGTTCAACAGCAGCCTTGTTACAGTCATGAAGCACTTCCAGTTCAAGTTCTGGCCTGCCTATCAATGCGCCAAGAGCCACAGCTATAGGCAGTCCTATCATGCCTGTTCCTGGTATGCCTACCCCCATAGCGTTTTTCAGAATGTTGGCACTGAGCTGAATATCAATGCTTTCAGGCACCACACCCAACAATTCACGCGCTTTAGCCACACACAGCGCAACCGCTATCGGCTCTGTACAGCCTATAGCAGGTACCACCTGATCTTTAATTAGTGCGATAATTGATTTTCGTTCCTCTACAGATAACATAAAAAATAATATTCCTTATGGCGTGCGAAATTACAAAAATAACCGCAAAAAATCACTTTTTATGAAGAAAAATTGTGCATTTGGAAAATAAAGATTATCTTTGCGCTCAGATATTGATGAAATAACATAGGAAAATGAACCGGGGATTCCGACATTGAAAGAAATGTCGGAATTCTTTGTTTATTGTTTCCGTAACAAATAAATTTAAATTTTATATTATGTCTTACATGTCACAAGAAGGCTACGATAAACTGGTGGCCGAACTGAAACATCTGGAAAGTGTGGAGCGTCCGAAAGCATCAGCCGCAATAGCTGAAGCCAGGGACAAAGGAGACCTAAGCGAAAATTCCGAATACGATGCCGCTAAAGAAGCGCAGGCGCATCTGGAAGACAAAATCAACAAAATCAAGCTTGCCATTTCTGAAGCGAAAATTGTTGATACATCGCGTTTGAGCACAGACAGCGTGCAGATTCTCTCAAAAGTCGAAATGACCAACATGGCAAACAAAGCCAAGATGACTTATACGATAGTCAGCGAAAACGAAGCTAACCTTCGCGAAGGAAAGATTTCTATCAAGACACCTATCGCACAAGGTCTGCTGAACAAGAAGGTCGGCGATGAAGTGGAGATAAAGATTCCGAGAGGAACTATCAAGCTGCGTATCGACAAGATTACCGTAGAATGACACTTATTGACAGGTTATTACGAAACTTGTCAACTTACTGATTTGTTAACCGTTAGAAAAATCTTTTCGTTAAGTCAAATGAGCAATAGCAGCATGCACTTGCACATTGCCGTGGCGAGAAAAGTGAATGAATTAACATTAAAATTAAATCAAATGGACATTTTTTCTAAAATAGCAGCAGGTGAAATACCTAGCTACAAATGTGCTGAGAACGACAAGTTCTACGCTTTTCTTGATATAAATCCGCTTGCAAAGGGGCACACTCTTGTTATTCCGCGTCGTGAAGTAGACTATTATTTCGACATGAACGATGACGAAATAGCAGAAATGGCAGTGTTTGCAAAGAAAGTGGCAATAGCCATAAAGAAGGCATTCCCATGCAAGAAAGTGGGCATGGCTGTTCTCGGTCTCGAGGTTGCTCATGCACACATACACCTTGTTCCTATGCAGAGCGAGAAAGACATGCTGTTCTCTAATCCAAAACTTAAACTTACTGAAGAGGAATTCAAGGAAATATCCGAGAAAATACAGAAGGAATTTGAAGAATAACAATCATTGCCAAAGGGCATAAATAAAGGAGTCACGACAATTTACATTTGCAAAATTGTCGTGACTCCTTTATTTATATAAAACCATTAATGTCGTCTAATGACGATGATTTGCATTATATATGGCTTAACCTAAATTTTATTGCCTCTACTTTAAACGAATTTCTATGCTAGGTTAAGCTAGATAAACTCCTCGCCATATTTAACCTGCACTTCGTTGATATACTTTCTTATCAACGCTGAAGAATCTTCCTTCTTGCAGATTAGCAGCACATTGCCTTTCTCTGCCACAATATAGCCGTCAAGACCGTTTATTATTCCCATGTGATCGTCAGGCAACTTCACGATATTGCCCTTGCTGTTGTCCATAATGACACGCGAACTGATTACTACATTGTCGCCTTCTACCTTGCTCATGCTTTCATAGATAGAATGCCACATGCCAAGGTCTGCCCATCCAAAGTCGCAGCGCATGACACACACCCTGTCATTCTTGTCAAGAATGCCGTAGTCGATAGAGAGATTCGGGCATGCCGGGAACATCTTCTCAACCATCTCCAGTTCCTTTTCTATGCTATATTCCTTGCCAACACTTTCGTTCAGCATGCCTGCTCCAATCGGGAATATATCTCTAAGACATTCGCCGAGATAATTGACATTTGAGAGGAAAAGACCTGTGTTCCAATAGAACTCACCGCTATTCATGAATACTTTCGCAAATTCGCGGTCAGGCTTCTCCGTAAACGACTTCACCTTGAACACGTTTCCTTCGCTTGTAGCTTCGCCTTTCTGAATATATCCATAGCCAGGCTCCGGGCGAGTCGGCTTGACGCCCATCGTCAGGAAAGAGTCATTGTTGCCTACGAAATCAAGGCCTTCAAGCACATTATCCTTGAATGCATCTTCATTGAACACAGCTTGATCTGACGGAACTACAACAAGACGAGCCTTGCTCTCTGGGGCTACATGCGCTATTCTATAAGCTGCCCATGCTACACTAGGAGCGGTATTTCTGAAAATAGGTTCACTAAGAATATGCTCTTTCGGAATCTCTGGCAGCTGTTCCTCTACCAGATGTGCATAATCCTTGTTTGTGCTTACATAAACATTTTCAGCAGGAATAAACTTCCTCATACGTTCATACGTATCCTGAATAAGAGTCTTTCCTGTTGAAAAGAAATCCATAAACTGCTTCGGGCAATCTTCGCGGCTGCAAGGCCAAAGCCTTTTACCTTTACCACCGGCAAGTATTAAACAATAGTTGTTTTTGTTTTCAGACATAGTATTTTACAGATTTATATTCGCATACGAAGATACACATATTTGTTCTTATCACCAATTATTTTAAGATTTTTCTATTAAAAATTTGTCAATTCAGATTTTATTCATATCTTTGCACCGCTTTTAGGCCCAGATGGCGGAATCGGTAGACGCGCTGGTCTCAAACACCAGTGGAGCAATCCGTGCCGGTTCGACCCCGGCTCTGGGTACGAGAAGAAAGTGGCTAGGTTATTGAAATTCAATACCTAGCTATTTTTTTTGCTAGAAATTTTCCATATTTTCTTCATGCAAGACGCATTGAAGCGATTGAAAAATGAGAGTGTAGCAACAAAAAAAGATAAGAAATGTTGCTGCAAGACATGAGAAACGCTGCTGCAAGACATAAGTGTAGAGCTGCAAAAAATAAGTGATTTATTCCACGTTAAAGAATTCGTCAGTGCGATTAAGATAAACGTTGCCGTAGTTTGCGACGTTGTAAAGCATGACGTGGGAACCGAGGGTTTTGGTGAACGTTTCGAGATAAAGCTCACGAAGAGTGCGCGAAGTGTTGCTTGTAAGATATTGAAGCAATACAGATGTAAAGCGGTTAGTCATCCAAACACCAAGCTCTTCGCTCAACACATCGGCTTTAGACGTTTCCTGACCGTTTGCTGCGGTGAGGAAAAGCACACCAGGAATGCCTTCACACTGCTCTGCCACGCCACCAGAATAGCAGGTTTCGGTAATGCAGAACATCTTGCGGAAACGCTTTTCGTTATATAGGCGAGTCAAGATACTGTTGAGCATAGTGCCTGTTACAGGCGTTCTGCTTTCGTTCCATACCAAGCCGTCTAGACTACCGTGACCACTCCAGAAGAAGAGAACATTGTCGCCTGAGCCGCTGTTCAGCACAATAGGGTGTTCGTCGTCAGCTGTTCCTGAGAGAATAATGCTAAGGTCATTAAGCGTCAAGTCGCCCAAGCGATAGTCTATCTGCACATCGGTGTAGAGATTTTCGCCGTCAAGAGTGCGCTTTACGACACCCTGCCAAGGGTTCTTTTCGTTGTAGGCCAAGTCATCTGCCATGATGAGAATAATATCGTCGTCAGTGTAGCCACATGTTTTCAGCAGATGATAAAACGCCAAAGCGTCTGCCTGATGGCGATAGTTTGTCCACGTTGACGATGCAGCTACGATTACAGCCTTATGCCCCGTCAATTCGGAATATGTAATGTCTGTCTGATTTTCGTCGAATGTCTGGCTTTTTTGCTTGTTCCATTCCCAGCCAGCGAGAATAGAAGAAGAATGCCCGTCACCTTCACGGCTTAGATAGTCCAGATTAGAGAACACGTCGTCATAGAGCATCCAGTGCGTGTAAGTGGAATATTGAATAGTAGTGTAGTTAGATGTAGAGAAGTCGAGCAAGCCTGTTGCGCCAGATATAGCAGGCGTTGCTCCAGCTGCAATCTGCTGGAATGTTTCCCTCATGTTGCCGCTTATCCAGCCACCTTGTGCAGTGGCTTCCGTTGTGAGCAGAGTCTCTATGGCTTCGTTCAAGTCGGTGTAGTCGTGCTGTTTCATGTAGGCAGTAGCCATGCATGCAATCATCACAGCGTCGTAAAGCTCAGCTTCTCCCGACTGTGGCAGCACGTTAAATTTTGCCTGATAAGAGATATTGAAGCCCGATGAAGGGTCAGCTACCGGGCTTACGCCTTCTATCAGCCAGTTGTCGACATTCCCCACGACGTCGCTTGTAAACGCCTTGTCAGAGAAAAGAATGCGCATCCAGTGTCCTTCATTCGTCAGTGTCTTTACGTCTTCAGCTCCAGAAGGCACACAAATCACATAGTCAGGGAAGTTTTCATAGATTTCGTTATAGCCTTCCATCATCTCTTCTTTCGATGAATAGGTCACTATATCCATTGGGGTAAGCCCCAGTTCCGTTGCCTGAAATGCAAACCAGTCAACGAAGGTCTGCCCGTAGACACCGCTTTCTGCCAGCAGCGAAACAGTCTTCGCGCCATAGAGAGCGGCTTTAGAGAGCAGCACTTCGCACTGAGTGATGTTGCTTTCGCGCAGTCCCCAGAAGAATCCTCGCTGCCCGAATGCACGTGCCAGATCTGCCGAAGCAGAGAACGTGAACATCGGCTTGTATGTCTTGGCGCACTTGTATGCCACTTTCTGCGTGTTGGCATCGTCGAGACAGCCCACTATGCAGGCTATGTCGCTGCGCTTCGACAGCTCGTCTGCCACCGATTCCACGTCAACGCTGTCTTCGTTATACCATTCGTATTCTGGCTGAATAGTGGCATCGGCTAATGCCAGATTGTCTTTTACCCACTGCAGCGTGCGCTCCCAGTTGGTTTGCTTTGGCAGAATCACCGCTATCTTCACCGTCTCTGCCGTGCTGACGTGCGTTGTCTCCGCATCGTCGTCGCTGCAAGATGTGAATATAACGGCTGCCAACAGTGCAGCAATCATTCCGCGCAATATGGGTAAAAGACAATTCTTCATTATTTTTTCCTCAGTTTTTCTTTGAGTTAAATAAATTGATTGCTTCCGTCAGAAGCAAAGCTATTTTCGTAAATCCGTGTAGCAGTTGTAGTGTTCGTGATTATCAGTGTGAAATCAGCATTGAGTGATAATGTCTCCAACAGTTTCTCTGCTGCTGCGCATGCAAGCTTTACTTCTGCATCGCATACAGTTCTTGAGCCTGTCAGTGTGAAAGAGCTTGAGTTTATCTGCTTGAACGAACTGTCTGTTGCCTCACTCATTGCTGTCATAAAAGTTTCAGTGACTGTTGTTGCAACTGTGCCGTCACCGCTAAATTTCGTAAAGCTGATTTCGTAAGTGAATGTTCCGCTCTGAATATCATCGTCATCTTCGCTGCAAGCGGTAAATGTCAGTGCGATTGCTGCGATGCAGCCGATTAGAAACAAGCCAAATAAATTTCTTTTTTTCATTTTGTTTTGCTTTTTGATTTTTAATTGTTGATATAAATTTTTGCTTTCATTTCGTTTCGATTGATTTCTCTTCATTTGTTATTGCATATTGTCTTCATATTCCAGTTCCTTTTCCTTTGCTTTCTGTTCTATTTCAGCAAGTCGCTGCAAATCTTCTTCTTCCATATATTCCGAATATTCGTATGCCATCTCCAGATAGCCAGAGTCGTAGAGGAAACGCTGATGTTGCGGTATTTCCGTTCCGTTCACCCATTGCTCCATGAAGTCTTCCAGTGCCAAGTCTATGCGTTTCACCAGCGAGTAGGTGATAAACAGTGAGAAAGCCCTCATGTCTCCATCCATGCCTATTGTGTTAATCGTTGTCTCTCGCGAATAACGGTAGACGCCGAGGTTAGAGCCGCCAGCCACGGGGAACAGGTATGTGTAGCCTTTCGCTTCCAGTTCCGCGCTCAGCTGATAAGCCTCTTCTACCAAGTTGTAGCCCTCTGTTGCAGTGTTTCCCAGATAGTAGGTGTCGCAGGCAGTGCCACCGGCTTCCGTGAAGCCGTCGGTCAGTCCGTCTATTGCCCGTTTTATTATAGGGTCATGCTGATTTGCAGCTATCACTGCAGCGTGGGTGAAATAGTTTGTGTTTTGCTGATGGCATAGCGCGCCTATGGTGTAGCCAATGCCATACATGCCCAGATAGAAAGTATATGCTCCTTCTACGGCATGAGTGCTCTCAAACAGCAGAATGTCTTTCCTGTCGTCTGTCGGTCGAGATGCATTGGTGAACGCTTCCACATATTCGCTCGACGCGAATACGAAGAGCGACTTCTTGCAGCCGTCTGCCAGCGTGTCTGTGCGCCAAGCCTCGTAAATCTCCATGCCTGTCTCCACATCGTCAGGCACATGGTATGTGAAGTCGTAGCCCAGCTCCAAATAGCTGCGCTGCATTCCGTAGAGAATATAGTCGTTGTAGCCAGAGTCGCCGAATCCGTTAGGCGAGAAGAGCACCGTCACTTCTATCGCGTCGCTTATATCGGTTTTGTTGCCTGCCGTCTCGTCGTCATCGCTGCAGGCAATGAACGTAGTGCATGCAACAAAGATTGCAAGACACATAAACCAAACCCTATATATACAGAATGACTTTCTCATTTTAACGCTGTGTGAAGGTGTCAATATCAAATATCCGTTATAATATGCAAATATAATGTTTTTTTTGCTTATATATGCAAGAAATCACTATTTATTTTTAGTGAATAACTAATAGTGAATAGTGAATAACT
>JAUNIZ010000133.1 GCA_030523165.1 Prevotellaceae bacterium | reverse complement strand
AAATATAAACTTCTAAAAATTATTTTCTGTGTCTACTTAACAGGTCCGCTGCAGTAATTTGCAAAAACCTATGCTATTTTCAGTGAAAAGTGCCCTTATTTTTAGTCGTAAACATGCCGTTTTCACCTCAAAAACATGCCACTTATAGCCTGTTACATCCTTTTTTATACGATTATTTTATGCACACAATAGGTTAAAACAGGCATAAATCACAGTGTATAAGCATTTTATTTTTGCACACGATTTTTTGCGTTATTTGCGTCCACGACATTTTTAGTTCAAAAAAATGGCATTCTCAGCGCGTTAACGAGATAATTTTCTATTTCTGAGAACATGAATTTCTGCATAAATATACAATTTTCACCTTAATCGTAAATATTTGTTCTTGAAGGAAAAACAATGACAGAAAGAGGTAAATCAAGTCAATAACAAATAGGTATAATTGATGTAACAACTTTGTTAGTAACAAAATTATTACTAACAAAGTTGTTACTATGAAAAATTATATGTATCTTTGTCACCAAAAGACACATATATAGACATAAGAAAATAAATATTTATGGAGAATAAACCTTTTATATTTGGAGTAGCTACATCAGGCGACAATTTCACAGATAGAGTGAAAGAGACAGAACGATTGGTATCGAACTTCAGACACGGTATCAATACTGTCTTAATATCACCAAGACGTTGGGGTAAAACATCTTTGGTAAAGAAAGCATGCGATTTAGCACAATCAGAAGACTTAAAGGTTGTATATATGGATATATTCTCTTGCAGAAACGACAAGGATTTTTATAATGCTTTTGCAAAGGCTGTATTAAAGCAGACATCATCAAAGTTTGACGAATGGATAGAGAATGCAAGACTGTTTCTTTCGAGAATAGCACCCAAGATTTCTTTTAGCCCTGACCCGACAATGGATTTTTCAATATCATTTGACTTGAATCCCAAGAACGATGATATTGATGAAATACTACAATTGCCAGAAAAGATTGCACACAAAAAAAACTATAATATTGTTGTCTGCATTGACGAGTTTCAACAGATAGGCGAGTTTAATGATTCAAAGACTTTCCAAAAGAAGCTACGCAGTATATGGCAATTGCAGAACAACGTTTCTTACTGTCTATTTGGCAGCAAGAAACATCTAATGAATGAACTTTTCGAGAAAAGGAGTCTGCCATTCTACAAATTCGGTGATGCTATATACCTACCTAAAATAGGCACAGACGATTGGGTAAATTACATCTGCAACCGGTTTGAAGCTACAGGAAAGAACATATCCAAAGAACTATCTGAAAAAATCTGCAAAACGGTAGACAACCATTCTTCATACGTTCAACAGTTAGCCTGGCTGGTATGGATTCACACAAAAGGAACCGTTACTGAACAGAACTACGAAGACGCTTGCAAGGATATTATTGACCAAAACACGCCTTTATTTGAAAAACAGACAGAAAATCTTACTACTTACCAGATGAATTTCTTACGTGCTGTAATAAACGGTGTACACAAAGAATTCACAACACAGAACATCATACAAAAATATGAATTAGTTTCATCTTCCAATGTCAGTACAATAAAGCGCGCGCTGATTAAAAAAGAACTTATAGACACAGATAAAGGGCTTGTATTCATTGCCGACCCAATCTTGGAGATATGGCTAAAAAAGGAGCTTAATATATAAAACCGAATAGGTCTTTAGCTTTTGGATAAAAAGAGAGAATATTCATGTGACAAGAATATTCCCTCTTTGTCTTATATGTATTATAAGTTTCTCCAACTCATAAATAACTTTGCTGTTTCACCGTCGTGATGGTCGAAGAACAGGCTCTTGCCTGTGTCAAGCGTAGCTATTGACGCCATATCTTCATCGGTAAGTGCGAAGTCGAATATGTCAAGATTCTCCTGCATACGTTCAATATGCGTTGACTTCGGTATAATAATAACGCCACACTGGATGAGCCAACGAAGAGCAACCTGGGCTACGCTCTTGCCATACTTGGCACCTATATTAGCAAGCACAGGATTCGTAAAGAAGTTGTTGCGCCCCTCTGCTAGCGGTCCCCATGACATAATGCGTGTCCCGAACTCTGCCATAATCTTCTGCGCTTCTATCTGCTGGTCGAAAACATGAGTCTCTACTTGGTTTACCATTGGAGCTATCTCCATGTTGCTGGCTATATCAACAAGATGGTCAGGATAGAAATTTGATACACCTATTGCACGCAGCTTGCCTTCCTTATATGCATCCTGCAATGCACGATAAGCGCCATAACGGTCACAGAACGGCTGGTGCAGAAGCATAAGGTCAATATAGTCTGTCTTAAGCTTGCGAAGACTCTCGTCGATAGAGGCCTTTGCCTTCTCATAGCCATAGTTAGAAATCCATACTTTTGACACCAAGAAAATGTCTTTACGGTCTATTCCGCTTTTGCTGACAGCATTGCCAACACCTTCTTCATTATAATATGCCTGTGCAGTATCTATCATACGATAACCTACATTTAGGGCATCGCTTACGCAACGTTCACACTCTGCCGGTGTAACCTGATACACACCATAACCCATTTGTGGCATTTCTACGCCATTACTTAATTTTATTGTATTCATAATTCCATTGTTATTTGCTGCAAAATTATGAAATATTTCCCAATGGGTTATTATACATATTACCGATATGAGTACATATTTTACTGGAAAATCCTATACTATATAATGGCATATCATGTCTACAGCCTTGTCTACACTTGTCTTCGATGTGTTCAGCATCAGGTCATAGTTGCGGATGTCTGCCCATTGCGTTCCTGTATAGTGCCAACAATGGTTTGCACGTCCGCTGTTTACGCGGTTTATCTTCTTCAAGGCATCCTTTTCAGAAAGGTTTTCCTTCTCCATAACAAGCTTTACTGCATTCTCTATGTCTGACGTTACAAAGACACGGAACACGTTAGGATTGTCACGAAGAATCCAGTTTGCAAGTCTGCCTACTATAATGCAAGGACCTTCATTAGCCAATTCCCTGATAGTACGGCTTTGACTTACATACAAAGCATCGTCTTCAGAAGGATTCATAGACGGCGGTATGCTTTTGTCTGTGAAAATAAGTTCCCATAGACGCGATGTAGAAATGTTCTGCTCACTCTTTACAACAAAGTCTGTCGTATATCCAAGACGCGATGCCGTGATATCTATAAGGTTTCTGTTATAACATGGTATGCCGAGCCGCTGCGAGAGCTTCTCCCCTATCGCACTGCCTCCGCTGCCGTACTCACGCGCTATGGTAATGACAAGATGATTGATGTCATTGAATTGTATATCTTCCTCTGCAACAACATTACGGTCTTTCTTTGGAATGAATATCTTGTCAAGCCATACTATGTGAGGAGAGAATACACGAACCATATATCCAACATAGAACATAGACACGAGCGTTCCCACACCAACCATCTTCCAGTCCCAGTGTCCAAAATACACAAACATGAATACCGTGCCGATACATACAAGCATAGTATCTGTGCATATCTTGACCTTGCCAAATTCCTTCTTAAGGAACCTGGATATAGCCAACGGAAAGCCTTCACCTGCAAGCATCAGCGAATCGCAACGCACTTCACACGCTATACCGAAAGCCAACAATCCTCCACCGATTAGAAGCTCTATAAACCGAAGAGGATAGCCAATAAACGGATTCAACGTCTCTGGTACCTGCATAAACGATGTCATCCACATGGTTACATCTGTATAAAAACCAAAGAGGAACGACACAAGAATCTGTGCAAACTGCCGACGTTCAAAGTCCTTGCGCAAAAGAATTATCTGAACAGCGATGAAAAAGACGTGCATACAAATTGTAAGCATGCCCATAGACAAAGTCATTCCAGGTATAAGCGAAAGGATGTAAGGTGGTGCGGAAATAGGTGACGAACCGAGATTGGCGCGAATAGACAATGATGTGCCAAAGGCGATTATAAACAATATGAAAATAAAACTAACGTATCTGCGCAACCATTCTTCATTACTTCTTTTAATATTCAGTCCCGCCATAATATCATATATTTACAATACGGCAAAGTTACTAACAATAATCGAAACGCTCAAGAAAATAAGAAAAAAGTTTATTTTTATGTTGAGGAACAATAACAATATCAAATCAATTAAGCCAAAACATGTCTTGCAGATTAAGTTATGCTACAAACAAAAGGAAAAGTTCCGGCTTCCCGTGTCTCACGACAAAGAAAAGTCAGAACTTTCGAAATTATGAATGTGCTAATATGTGTTGCAAATCACATCATAATGTCAATCCTTGTATGCTTTCTCATGAACACCGGCAACGGCTCTACCGCTTGGGTCGTTCATATTCTTGAATGCGGCATCCCATGCCAACGCTTCTGCCGTGCTACATGCAACACTAGGTACACTAGGTACTGACAATGCCGCTGAATCACTTGGGAAATGTTCGGCAAAGATTGAACGATAATAATATTCCTCCTTGTTACGTGGCGGATTGATAGGGAAACGCTCTGCGGCATGTGCCATCTGTTCATCGCTTACCTGATCTGAAGTTATCTTCTTCAGAGTGTCAATCCATGAATAGCCCACACCGTCGGAGAACTGTTCTTTCTGGCGCCAAGCAACTTCTGCAGGCAACATGTCTGCAAATGCCTCGCGCACGATTTTCTTCTCCATTGTAGCCCCTGGACACATCTTCGCTTCCGGATTAGTACGCATAGCGACATCAAGAAACTCCTTGTCGAGGAACGGCACACGACCTTCAACGCCCCATGCAGCAAGACTCTTGTTTGCTCGGAGACAGTCGTACATATAGAGTTTTGACAACTTGCGTACTGTTTCCTCATGGAATGCCTGTGCGTTAGGCGCTTTATGGAAATAGAGATAACCTCCAAATATCTCGTCGGCACCCTCTCCTGAAAGCACCATCTTTATACCCATACTCTTGATAACACGTGCAAGAAGATACATAGGGGTAGACGCACGGACTGTCGTCACATCGTATGTCTCTATGAAATAAATGACATCACGAATAGCGTCAAGGCCTTCCTGTATAGTATAATTTATCTCATGGTGCACGGTTCCTATATAGTCGGCAACCATCTTTGCCTTTGCCAAATCAGGCGCGCCTTTCAAGCCTACTGCAAAAGAGTGAAGGCGTGGCCACCATGCAGCCTCACGACCGTCTTCCTCAATGCGGTGCTTTGCAAACTTCTGGGCAATTGCACTAATTACCGAAGAATCAAGACCTCCGCTTAGAAGCACTCCGTAAGGAACATCACTCATAAGCTGGCGTTTGACAGCGCCTTCAAGAGAGTCTTTAATATCGCTGACACTCGCCTTGTTGTCTTTTACTGCCTCATATTCGAACCAGTCGCGAGTGTAATATCTTTTCATCTTGCCTTCACGGCTGTAATAATAATGACCGGGAAGGAATGGTTCATATCTTTCACAATTACCCTCAAGGGCTTTCAGTTCACTGGCAACATAGACCTTTCCGTCACTATCGTAACCGATATAAAGAGGTATAACACCTATCGGGTCACGAGCAATAAGAAATTCGTCTTTCTCTGCATCGTACAAAGCAAATGCAAATATGCCGCTAAGATCTTCAAGGAAATCAATGCCTTTATCACGATACAATGCCAGTATTACCTCACAGTCACTTCCTGTCTGGAACTGATATTTTCCTGCGTATGCACGACGTATATCCTGATGGTTATATATTTCTCCGTTAACAGCCAATATCTGTTTCTTATCCGGGCTGAACAACGGTTGTTTGCCTGATTCAGGGTCTACAATCGATAAACGTTCGTGGGCTAATATAGCAGAGCCACCACAATAAATGCCGCTCCAGTCTGGTCCACGATGGCGTATCTTCTGGCTCATACGCAAAGCCTTCTGTCTTAGTTCTGCAGTCTGTTCTTGTATATTGAAAATTGATACTATTCCACACATAGCTTTAGTTCATAATTAAAAAATTTATATAATGCACATTTCATAACTCACAAATACAATTCACAATTGGCACCGCCAATCATATCATAAGATTACAGTCAACACGAAACCAATTGTGAATTGTACAAATTACTTTAGTTGTAAGCAGACTCTCCGTGTTCGTAGATGTCGAGTCCTTCTTCTTCAACTCGCTTGTCTACGCGGATACCTACGAGACGATCTACTATAATATAGAGGATATATGTAACAACGGCACTGAACACAATTGAAACCAATGTAGTGAATATCTGAATCCACAACTGGTACCAGTCACCGTAGAGAGCACCCTGCACACCGCCTTCACCTGTGATATACTGAGTTGCAAACACACCAGTCAATATAGAGCCAACGATACCACCTACGCCATGCACACCGAAAGCGTCAAGGGCATCATCATATTTGAACTTTGACTTGACAACCGCTACCATGAAGAAACATATAATCGGTGTTATGATGCCTATGCAAAAAGCACCAAGAAGATCCACTGTACCAGCTGCAGGAGTAATGGCTACAAGACCTGCGACAGCACCCGTACATGCACCGACAGTTGTCGGCTTCTTGTTTACGGTCCAGTCAATACACATCCATGTTACGGCAGCAGCAGCAGTTGCGATATGTGTTACAAGGAACGCATTTGCGGCAAGACCGTCAGCAGCAAGTCCGCTACCAGCATTGAATCCAAACCATCCTAACCAAAGGAATGATGTTCCAAGGAATACAAATGTAATATTATGAGGAGTAATAGGATGACCTACGCGATAATCCTCACGCTTACCAATCATAAGAGCCATAATAAGAGCTGAAACACCAGCATTGATATGTACTACAGTACCTCCAGCAAAGTCTATTGCACCCATTTCCTGAAGGAATCCGCCTCCCCATACCCAATGAGCCATAGGGAAATAAGCAATTATTACCCAAAGGATAATAAAAACCATGTAACCCTTGAACTTAATTCTCTCAGCAAAAGCACCAAGGATCAATGCAGGAGTAATTAATGCGAACATGCATTGGAACATTGCAAACATAAGTTCAGGAATATCACCTGTTGTCAATGTATCAAGTCGAATTCCATGAAGAAAAACCTTATCAAAACCACCCATTATACAAGACAGAGGATTGCCAGACTCTTTAAAACTTGTATCAAAAGCCCAACTGTAGCCGATAGCCACCCATAAAATACTTATGACACCGACAATAAGCATTGTCTGCATAATGACACTCAAAACGTTCTTCTGACGTACAAGACCGCCGTAAAACAGTGCAATACCAGGTATAGACATAAGCAAGACCAAAATTGTTGCCACCAGCATCCATGCCGTATTACCACTGTTTAGCACAGGAGCGGCAGTCTCTGCTGCATCCTGGGCAAACATTGCGGTAGAAAAAAGACTGATAAAGCCCATAAGAGCCAAAAGTCTTAAACTAATCAAGGATTTCAATATATGTTTAGTAATCATAATTTTCCGTTTATTATAAGTTAAATAAAAAATATGTACAACTCTATCTTTGTGCCTATTTTTCTTTCTCGGCATTATAAAGAGCAATATCTCCCCTTTCACCGGTCCTGATACGCACGGCGTCTTCTATAGGAATGATGAATATTCTACCATCACCGATTTCTTTCGTCTGCGCTGCAGAAATAATAGCATTTACGGCTTTCTCCACATTCTTGTCCCTCACAACAAGAGATATCAATGTCCTTTCTATAGAACTTGTATCATAGACGATGCCTCTATAGATACGGTCTTGACGCGACTTTCCGATACCTCTTACATCATAGTAAGAAAACCACTCGATGTCTGCAGCAAGCAGAGCTTTCTTTACATCCTCGAATCTCGATTTGCGGATGATAGCTTCGATCTTTTTCATATATTTATTTTTCTTTTAAATGGTTATTTGTTTGTCTAAAGATTATTTATTATCATAAATGCTTTCTCTGTTTATATCAATTCTGTTATCTGGTCATTTAAGTTGGATAAAGATGTGGGGTGCTATTCAGGAATAGCGCTCCACATCTAAAATAAAATTAAATGTCAGTTATCAGTTGTAGCATGATTCGCCGTGCTCGTAGATGTCGAGTCCTTCTTCCTCAACTCTCTTGCTTACGCGGAGACCAGCGATATACTTGATACCATAGAACAGGATGAAGCCCGTTACAGCAGCCCAAACATCAATACATACGATACCGAGACACTGTGCGCCAAAGAAGCCCCAACCGCCTCCATAGAAAGCACCTCCGTCAAGAGCAAGAAGACCTGTCATCAATGTACCTATAATACCGCATACACCATGAACTGAACTTGCACCTACAGGATCGTCTACATGGAGCTTAACATCAATGAATTCAATTGCGAATACAAGAGCTACACCACATACAAGACCTATAATGACTGCTCCTACAGGAGAAACCAAGTCACAACCAGCAGTAATACCGACCAATCCTGCCAAGACACCATTCAATGTCAATGAGAATGAAGGTTTACCGTATTTAAACCATGTTGTAGCCATTGTAGCAATACCACCGCATACAGCTGCGAGATTGGTTGTAAGGAACACGTGAGAAATGGCAACACGGTCAGTCTCTGTTGCAGCAGCAAGCTGTGAACCAGGGTTAAATCCGAACCATCCGAACCACAAGATGAACACGCCAAGAGCAGCTATAGTAAGGTTATGTCCTGGAATAGCGTGACTCTTACCGTTCTTATTATACTTTCCGAGGCGTGGGCCCAATGCCATTGCACCCACGAAAGCAAGAACACCACCGACAGAATGAACAATAGCAGAACCAGCAAAGTCATGGAAAGTAGCACCAAATGTAGTCATCATGAAACTGTCTTCAGCACCGTTCATAAGCCAACCGCCACCCCATGTCCAGTGTCCTTCAACAGGATATATTATAAGAGAAATTACTATTGAATATACAACATACATACTGAATTTTGTGCGTTCTGCCATTGCACCTGATACAATAGTTGCGGAAGTAGCACAGAATACCGTTTCAAAAATCAGGAAACCTTCTACAGGAAGATCTGACGAATAGAAAGACAAATCTCCGAAATTAGGCATTCCTATAAATCCCTCTCCATTACTTCCAAACATGAAGCCAAATCCTACAAACCAGAACAACACCGAACCAACCATGAAGTCGACGAAGTTCTTGAAAAGTATATTAGCAGTGTTCTTACTACGTGTAAATCCTGCCTCACAAAGGGCGAATCCTGGTTGCATAAAGAACACCAACATTGCAGCCAGCAACATCCATACGGTGTTGAGTGATATACTTAAATCTGCCATAATCTTAATTTTTAAATGTTTGCGTAAGTGTTGTTATTATCTTGTTACCTATTGAGACTCTTATTTTTCCTGCTCTGCATTATATAAAGCTATATCACCTCTTTCACCAGTCCTGATCCTTATTGCATCTTCAATAGGAATGACGAAAATACGGCCATCACCGATTTCTCCTGACTGAGCAGCTTTCTGGACTGCCGTAACGGTCTTTTCAAGATTCTTGTCCCTAACGACAATACTTACAAGTATACGCTCTATGCAACTTGTATCATACATCACACCACGGTAAATGCGCGCTTGTCGCATTTTACCTTCACCTCTAACATCATAGTAAGAAAACCATTCGATGTCTGCAGCAAGCAATGCTTCTTTTACATCATCGAATTTTGTCTTACGAATGATTGCTTCAATCTTTTTCATATTTACCTCTCTTTTTATAAGATTTATACTCTATTTACTCTCATTGTGTAATGTTTCGACTGCAAAATTACAACATTTTGTTATAATAAACAATAAAAACAAATCATTTTGCAAGTTAAATCTTTACGTTTTTTCAATCTGAAACGTAAATAAATCGCTTTCATTACAATATGAAAGTATATAATATTTAAATATAGCAAATTGTAACTATTACCAAGAACTATATGATTTTATAAAACAAATAAAATAATAACGCACACAGAATTACAATTTATTCACAAAACAGATATTTACGTTTCAATTTGTAATCATCATCCATATTATTGCTTAAATAAATAAAGTTTATTACTTAAAAT
>JAUNIZ010000132.1 GCA_030523165.1 Prevotellaceae bacterium | reverse complement strand
GCTTTGCAAGCAAAATCCCACTAAACCCTATAGGTTGCGGATTTGAGGTATATTTACTCTCTCAAAAACAATTGATAAAGGAAAACAGCCCGGCAAGCGGAAAAAGATGTACGTGAGTTCGTCTTATCCGGCACCGGGCTTACTTTTATAAAATACATATTTTATATATCTTATTCATTAGCTTTAATGATGCAAAAGAGGCACACAATCAATAAAAGCAAGGCAAAAACACGAAAAAAGGACAATGTTTTAACAATAAATACATGATTTTTTCAATTTCCTAATGCGAGAATGAAAAATAATTTGTAACTTTGCAGCCCAAAGATTGTGCATGGCATATACGCAAGTCATGACTGTGGGTGCCGGAACAACACATTCTTTTACGTTTTACATATATAATAATGTGCAGTTTAGAGTCTTTTAAGATAGATTTAAAAGAGGTACAAGATGGTCTTACGACCATAAACTTCGACCTCAATGACGATTATTTTAAGGCTATAGACGGTCCTGAAGTGAGAAGCGGAGCCGTAAAGACCACCGTAACCATAAGTAAGACGGCAGATTTCTACGAGCTTAAATTCCACTCAGAAGGCACAGTAAACGTTCCTTGCGACGTCTGTCTTGACGACATGGAACAGCCGATAAGCACTGACAACAGGCTTTTGGCAAAGTTTGGAGAAGAATATTCAGAAGACGATGACCTCATAACGGTAGAGAAAGACGAAGGTCTGATTGACGTTTCGTGGTTCATCTATGAGTTTATAGCGCTCAGTTTACCCATTAAGCACGTGCATGAACCTGGCAAATGCAACCCTGCGATGATAAAAGTTCTTGAAGAACATTCAGCTACCCGAAGTAGTGATGGGGAACAAGAAGCAACTATAGACCCACGCTGGAGTGAATTAGAAAAATTAAAAACAATAATTAAAGATTAAAAGAAAATGGCACATCCTAAAAGACGACAGTCAAAAACCCGTACACTGAAAAGAAGAACTCATGATAAGGCAGTAGCTCCTACATTGGCTCTTTGCCCTAACTGTGGCGCTTATCACATCTATCACACCGTTTGTCCTACATGCGGTTATTATAGAGGTAAGATTGCAATCGTTAAGGAAACTGCAGAATAAATGGAAAAAATAAACGCAATAATCACAGGAATCGGCGGCTATGTTCCTGACTATGTCCTCAACAACGAGGAACTGTCAAGAATGGTCGATACCAACGATGAGTGGATTATGACGCGTGTCGGCATTAGGGAACGCCGAATATTGACAGAAGAAGGTCTCGGTACTTCATACATGGCACGTAAAGCTGCCAAGCAACTAATGAAGAAAACCGGTGCTGATCCTGATTCTATCGATGCGGTAATCGTTTCTACTTCTACTGCCGACTATGCTTTTCCGTCAACTGCGTCTATCGTTATCGGCAAACTCGGACTGAAGAACGCATTTGCCTTTGACTTCTGGGCAGCTTGCTGTGGCTTCCTTTATTCGCTCGATGTAGCTGCTTCAATGATTCAGAGTGGCAGATACAAGAAGATTATAGTTATCGGAGCCGACAAGATGTCGTCAGTAGTAGACTATAAAGACCGTAGCACATGCGCTCTCTTCGGAGACGGTGCAGCTGCTGTTCTTGTAGAAGCTACAACAGAAGAGAATATCGGTGTTATGGATTCTTACTTCCGTGCTGACGGAAAGGGACTACCGTTCTTGCACTTGAAAGCAGGCGGTTCAGTATGTCCTCCATCACACTTCACGGTAGACCATCGTCTGCATTACCTGTATCAGGAAGGCAGAACAGTGTTCCGCTATGCAGTAACAAGCATGAGCGACGATTGCGCCCTTATAGCAGAACGCAACAACCTGAACAAAGACAACATACGTTTCGTTGTTCCTCATCAGGCTAATATCCGTATCATCGAGGCCGTTGCAAAGCGCCTTGAACTGCCGATGGAAAAGGTTATGGTTAACATTGAGCACTTCGGAAACACAAGTGCAGCAACCATTCCACTCGCAATCTGGGAGAACGAACATCTGCTTAAGAAAGGTGACAACCTTGTTCTCACCGCTTTCGGTGCAGGTTTTGTTCACGGAGCGTCTTACTACAAATGGGCCTATGACGGCTCTGAGGCTGCTTCAATCAAATAAGACAGTAAACATCTTAAACGATAAAGGCGCATCCCAAACTATGAGATGCGCCTTTTTGTCGCATTTAAGCATTGCAAAGTGGAATTTTATTATTATCTTTGCAAAGATAATATCGGCAAGCGCAATGAAGGCTTGCTTTCATATAGCCGATAGCCGTTTTGCAGACAAAAGTTACATGCGGCATACGCCATTAACGTAAATATAAAAACAAGATATGCACAAGGCAGGTTTCGTAAATATAGTAGGCAACCCTAATGTCGGTAAGTCAACATTGATGAACCAGTTAGTGGGCGAACGTATAAGTATCGCTACATTCAAGGCTCAGACAACACGCCATAGGATAATGGGAATAGTAAATACTGACGATACGCAGATTGTATTCTCTGATACCCCAGGTGTACTCAAGCCAAACTACAAGCTGCAGGAGTCGATGCTGGCATTCTCTGAATCGGCTCTCCAAGACGCAGACGTTCTGTTGTATGTTACCGATGTTGTTGAAAGCCCTGAAAAGAACATGGATTTTCTGGAGAAAGTGCAGAAAATGACTATACCTGTACTGCTGCTTATCAATAAGATTGACGAGAGTGACCAGAAGAAACTTGGCAGTATAGTGGAACATTGGCATGAACTTCTGCCTAATGCCGAGATTCTTCCAATATCAGCAAAGAACAAGTTCGGCATAGACATGCTTCTTAAACGCATAAAAGAGCTGTTGCCAGACTCTCCTCCTTACTTTGACAAAGAGCAGCTTACTGACAAGCCAGCGCGATTCTTTGTAAGCGAGATAATAAGAGAAAAGATTCTTCTATATTACGATAAGGAAATTCCTTATTCAGTAGAGGTGAGAGTGGAGAGCTTCAAGGAAGACGAAAAGCATATTCACATCAATGCCATAATATACGTGGAGAGAAACTCACAGAAAGGTATTATAATAGGACACCAAGGCGTTGCGCTGAAGAAAGTAAGCTCTGAAGCAAGAAAAGCATTGGAACGCTTCTTCGGAAAGCCCATATATCTCGAAACGTTCGTCAAGGTAGACAAAGACTGGCGAAGCTCGCAAAAGGAACTTGACAGCTTTGGTTATAATCCAGAGTAACAGATAAATTTCAATAGACTATAAATAACCAATCCATATAAGGCTCATAACGGTCATAGAGACAAAAGGGAACAGGGAAAGAAAAGCTTCTTATGGATTGTGAAAACATAATTCGGCGAAAGCCATTTTTATAACGATAAACAAGAAACATGGCAAATCTAGTAGCAATAGTGGGACGCCCTAATGTGGGCAAGTCTACCCTTTTCAACCGCCTTACAAAGTCGCGCCGCGCAATAGTAAGTGATACGGCTGGTACTACACGTGACCGCCAATATGGTAAATGCGAATGGAACGGAAGGGAGTTTTCCGTAGTTGATACAGGCGGATGGGTCGTTAAATCCGACGATATATTTGAGGATGCTATACGCAGACAGGTTATTATAGCGACAGAAGAGGCAGATGTAGTGCTCTTTGTCGTTGATGTAACCACAGGTCTTACCGACTGGGATGAAGACGTGGCATTGATTCTGCGTCGTACAAAACTGCCAGTTCTGCTTGTGGCAAACAAGGTAGACAATAACGAACAGCGCTATGATGCAGCAGAATTCTACAAACTCGGACTCGGAGAACCTTTATGTATCAGTTCCGCTACAGGCAGCGGAACAGGCGACTTGCTTGATATCGTTCTTACAAAGCTAAAGGATGAAGACAACGAATCGCTCGAAGACGGCATTCCACGCTTTGCCGTTGTAGGTAGACCAAATGCAGGAAAGAGCAGCATCATAAACGCTTTCATTGGCGAAGACAGAAACATCGTAACCGAAATAGCAGGAACTACACGCGACAGCATATACACAAGATATGACAAATTCGGCTTCGATTTCTATCTTGTCGATACTGCGGGTATAAGAAAAAAGAACAAAGTGACTGAAGATCTGGAGTTTTATAGCGTAATGCGTTCCATTCGTGCCATAGAGAACTCTGATGTCTGCATACTGATGATTGACGCTACAAGAGGCATCGAGGCTCAGGATATGAATATCTTCCAGCTTATACAGAAGAACAACAAGTCGCTTGTAGTGGTCGTAAACAAATGGGATCTGGTAGAGAACAAAGACCAGAAGGTTATATCAACATTCGAGAACGCTATCAGAAACCGTATGGCTCCGTTCACTGACTTCCCTATTATCTTTGCTTCCGCATTGACAAAACAACGCATATTCAAAGTGCTTGAAACTGCAAAGCAGGTATATATAAACCGAAAAGTGAAGATCGGAACTACCAAGCTCAATGAGGTTATGCTTCCTCTTATAGAGGCTTATCCACCACCATCTATAAAGGGAAAGTATATAAAGATAAAGTATTGCTCGCAGTTGCCGAACACTCAGATACCGTCTTTCGTGTTCTACGCTAATCTTCCGCAATACGTAAAAGAGCCTTACAAGCGTTTCCTTGAAAACAAGATACGAGAAAACTGGACGCTTACCGGTTCGCCGATAAATGTCTTTATACGTCAGAAATAATGCGTAATACATTTTTTTTCATATTAATATGCGTCGTTTTTATGTTCTTTGCCTGCAGCGAGGAACAAAAAGACGACGCAGCTTCTATAGCCGCAAAGGGATATTACGACGCTCTTCTTGCCGGGAAGTATGACGCTTTCGTTAGAGGAACATATCTTCCTGATACAATACCTGTGTCATATCGTGAGCAACTGGAGACAAACGCAAAGATGTTTATGGCAATACAGAAGGAAGAACACAACGGCATAAACGAAGTAAAGGTCATTAACTGCACGCACGATACTGCAAGGCATACGGCAGACGTGTTCCTTGTTTTCTGCTTTGGCGATAGCCTAAATGAAGAAGTGGTTGTGCCAATGATTGAACATAAAGGGCGCTGGCTTATGCGATAACAAAGCTAAAAGCAAGTATTGCCCTATACATATTCTATATATAGCCACTGGATATTACACTATTGCTTACAAAATATAAAATGAGGTGTCAATGAAAAAGGTATTATCAGTTATTCTAATTATTGCAGCAACTCATTTTCATGTTTCTGCACAAGAGCCTTTAGGTAAACAACAGATTAGCGAAATGCCTACTGACTCTCTCCCAACTATAGCTATACCACAGACATCAGAACCGGAAGGAAAGCTTAGCCCGTCTTTTGACTTTGAAATAAATATTCCAGATATTCCCGAAAGTCCTTCCATAAGCAATCCTACAGGCACATTCAAGCCTATCGAAAAGCCTGATCTAACTATGCCTGTAGATATTCCTTTACCCAACGAAATGCCCGTAAAGAACAATCCTAAAGCATACGACTTCAACTCAGAAGGCGTGGTAAAGTCATGGGAAAACGGAGCTTTAACAGGCGGAAGCTATCGTGAGACTGCTCCTGGGCTTATTTCAAGGCAGAATGTTTCATTGGGAATAACACAAAACGTAGATAACTTCACGTTCAGCTTAGGCTCTTCTGTAGACCGCTATATGCTTGCAAGACGCATGAAGACAATATACGGAATAAACGGAGCAATAACCTACAACTTCAACAGCAATATATCAGCAACAATATTCGGACAATACTATAACAACAACCCTTATTATTCAATGGCAGCTATGCCATATATAGGAACATCAAGATTCGGAGGGTTCTTCACGCTGCAAGGCGAAACTTTAGGCATCGACTTAGGCGTACAACGCTATTATGACACATACGCCCGCAGGTGGACAACATCGCCAATCATAACTCCTAAAATAAAGTTCAACAACAACTTTACTCTTGCATTGCCTGTTGGAGAACTTGTAAAGGACATCTTCGACGATTATATTTTCAACAGCAAACAGAAGAACGGACCAACGATAATGCCCAACATACAAAGCGTGCCGTCTATTCCTTTCTCATCGCCAGACATTCCTTATCAGAAATAGTCTTTACTGCATAAATGCCACAGAATAATAGATATAGTTCCAAAAGGAATATTAAATCAAAACCTATTTCCTGTTGCCAAGCATCTCAAGTTCCGCTTTTCTCATTCGTTTTAGCAAGTCGCTGGCAAACACGAAATCAGTAAGTTTCTTGTTGTCAGAGCCCATAATGTCGGCGCTCTGCCCTTCCCACTCCTTGTTTCCTTCGTAAATAAAGATGATATGTTCACCTATACCCATAACGGAATTCATGTCATGGGTATTGATAATGGTAGTTATATTAAACTCCTGGGTTATTCCATGAAGCAAATCGTCTATCACAAGCGATGTCTTAGGGTCAAGACCAGAGTTTGGTTCATCACAGAAAAGATACTTCGGATTAAGCGCTATGGCTCTTGCTATTGCCACTCGCTTCTGCATACCGCCAGATATTTCGCCAGGAAACTTATTCTCTGCACCGTTCAGATTCACACGGTCAAGACATATTCTCGCACGCTTTATACGGTCTCTCAATGTCATAGAAGAAAACATATCCAAAGGAAACATCACGTTCTCAAGTACTGTAAGCGAGTCGAAAAGTGCAGCACTCTGGAATATCATGCCCATTTCACGACGCAGCATGATTTTCTCTTTCTTGTTCATTGCCACAAGATTTCTTCCGTCATATAGCACTTCGCCCTTTGTAGGGTCAAGAAGCCCGACGATATTCTTTATCAATACCGTCTTTCCCGAACCGCTCTGACCGATAATAAGGTTCGTTTTTCCGCTTTCAAAGACAGCGTTTATGTCATTAAGAACATCCTTGCCGTCGAATGACTTATATAGATTCTTTACCTCTATCATGCTATGAAAGAATTTGAGTCAGGAAAACATCAGAAAACAATACCAGCACGCTGCTCGTTACAACGGCATCTGTACTTGACTTGCCCACTTCAACAGAACCGCCTTCTACCGTATAACCATAGAATGAAGACACACTCGTTATGATGAAAGCGAAGAAGAGACTCTTGATAATACTCATATACATAAACCAAGAGTTAAAGTCGTATTGCAGACCAAGCGTAAGATCCTCTGCCGTAATGACATTGCCGATATATGATGTAGCGTAAGCTCCTATTATTCCGGCAGCAGTACTGAATATCACGAGGAACGGCATTATTGTCACCATTCCCATTATCTTTGGCAGAATCAGATAGTTGGCAGAGTTCACGCCCATTATGTCAAGCGCGTCTATCTGCTGCGTCACTCTCATTGTTCCAATCTCCGAAGCGATGTTTGAGCCTACCTTTCCTGCAAGTATAAGACACATTATAGAAGAAGAGAACTCAAGGAGCATGATTTCACGCGTAACATATCCCGTAACGAAACGAGGCATCCAAGGGCTCTGGATATTGAGTTTTATCTGTATACAGATTACCGCTCCGATGAAGAAAGATATGAGAAGCACTATTCCTATAGAGTCAACACCGAGCGAACTCATCTCTTTCAGATATTGTTTCAGGAACATACGTATACGCTCAGGACGAGAAAAAGTTCTTCCCATTAGCATAAGGTATTGCCCGAAACTTGTCAGATATTTGTTAATCAGCATTTTCTTTATTAATATGTTTACTATTAACCAATGTGGCTAATCCGCTACAAAAGTAACCAAAAATAAGTAAAAAACTACAATTAGCCCAAGAGTTTTTTATATTATAAGATGTTATTAGCGACTATTTTAGTATTTTTGCAAACAATTAGTAACTGAAACAGCGAACTTCATAACCATATGGGAACAAATGATATAGCCGGCTCTATGCCGCAAGACGGTAGCATGGTGCTACGAACAGAAGGACTTGTAAAGCGTTACGGCAAGCGAACTGTCGTCAACGATGTCTCTATTCATGTCAAGCAAGGCGAGATTGTTGGACTGTTAGGGCCTAACGGTGCAGGCAAGACAACATCGTTCTACATGACTACGGGTCTTATTGTGCCTAATGCGGGACATATCTATCTTGACGACAAAGACATTACCGACTTTCCTGTCTATAAGCGTGCGCGCAACGGAATAGGCTATCTTCCACAGGAAGCAAGCGTATTCAGAAAGCTAAGTGTTGAGGACAACATACTCGCGGTGCTTGAAATGACAAACCAGCCACGCAAGTATCAGTTAGAGAAACTGGAAAGTCTGATAAAGGAATTCCGTCTAGAAAAGGTAAGGAGAAACAAGGGTGACCAGCTCTCAGGAGGTGAACGACGCAGAACAGAGATAGCCCGTTGTCTTGCCATAGATCCGAAGTTCATCATGCTCGACGAGCCGTTTGCTGGCGTTGACCCTATCGCCGTAGAAGATATACAGCACATTGTATGGCGACTGAAATACCGAAACATCGGCATTCTCATAACCGACCATAACGTTGAAGACACGCTTTGCATAACAGACCGTGCCTATCTATTGTTTGAAGGAAAGATTCTCTTTCACGGCAGCCCTGAGGAACTGGCTGAAAACAAGGTAGTAAGAGAAAAGTATCTAACCAACAGTTTTGTGCTTAGACAGAAGGATTTCCAGCTGATAGACGAGGAAAAGAGAGCAAGAGAAGCGGCAGAAGAAGCCTTGTAGAGTTACTATGCAGTGGACAGACAGAATACGACAAGTCAAGATTATTCTTGTAATTGCGGCTATTGTCATAGCCGTAGTGTCGCTTGTCGTGTCCAACTCACTTGTAAAGGAGCTTGCAGAAGAGGAACATAACAAGATGGAAGTGTGGGCTGAAGCCATGCGCTCGCTTAACATGGCTGACGAAAAGACCGACCTGAACCTTGTGCTTAAAGTAATAAACGAGAACAACACGATTCCTGTAATCGTTACCGATGCTGAAGGAAACATACAGACTTACCGCAACGTAAAGCTTAAAGGAACGAACTTTGAAGACAGCATGAAATATGCCTCAAGCATCAGTTCCTCGCTTATCCGTTCCGGAAAGGTAATAAAAATCAGTCTTGACGAAAGCCAGGACAATGACTATATCAACGTTTGCTATGACGATTCCGTAATGCTGAAGCGCCTTGCTTCATATCCGTATGTGCAGCTTGGCGTAGTAATGCTCTTTGTTGTAATCGCCATTTTTGCCCTTCTCACGTCTAAAAGAGCCGAACAAAACAAGGTGTGGGTAGGTCTTTCCAAGGAAACGGCTCACCAGCTTGGCACTCCTATCTCCAGTCTTATGGCATGGGTAGAGATACTTAAAGAAAACTATCCTGACGATGAACTGATACCTGAAATGAATAAAGACGTGAAGCGTCTTGAGCTTATTGCCGAGCGTTTCTCTAAAATAGGCTCTCTCCCTGAGCCAGTTCCTGCAAGCCTCAACGAGGTAATGACGCACGTAATAGAATACATGGATCGAAGAACCTCATCTAAAGTAGCTTTCATTCGTGATTTCCCTGACAAGAATATCATCATAAAAATCAATGCATCGCTATTTGAATGGGTAATAGAAAACCTCTGCAAGAACGCTGTTGACGCTATGGAAGGCAGCGGAACTATAACGCTACACATTCACGAAGAGCCTGAAAAGATTATCATTGAGGTAAGCGACACGGGCAAAGGCATCAAGAAAAAAGACATAAGAAACGTTTTCAGACCAGGCTTCACAACCAAGAAACGCGGCTGGGGACTGGGTCTTTCTTTGGCAAAACGAATTGTAGAAGAATACCACAAGGGTAAAATCTATGTGAAAAACTCCGAGATTGGCAAAGGCACAACATTCAGAATCGAGATGAAAGCTAACATATAGAAGATTGTAATTATGCACGATTCTGAATGAACATACGCTTTACATTCATTAAAAAGCGCAACTTTACAGCTATCTCATTCAGTCTGTTTTTCTACTATATAGGCAGGAAAACATTATAAAATCCGGTCAGTTGGTCAGTTCGGTCAGTTATTTTCTTAGGGGTATATAAAGCTGAAGAGGAAGTTATACAT
>JAUNIZ010000131.1 GCA_030523165.1 Prevotellaceae bacterium | reverse complement strand
CAGTGAGAATAGACTTGGTGTATGTTTATATAAACTGTCAAATGAAGCTACGAAATCTCCTTCAAAAAAGAATTGAAAAGTGATGTCATTCCCTTCGCTATATAAAAACAATCTCAAACAACCTTTGTTTATCAAAAATAGCCTATCAGCAACTTTTCCTTCTTCCAACAGTAAAGTTTTTGAAGGAATAGACAGATTTGTGACCTCTATCTTCGATTCTAATAAGCTATGTAGATTATTGTCTTTTATCATTTTGCAAAAATACTAAATAATATGGAGACACAGAGAATCTACGTGTCTTTTTTTACTTTGAGACAGTCCATCCAATAGAGATGTGCATCTTTGGATAATCAGAATATAACAGGGCTTATTGATAAATATGTCATAGAGTTTTCTTTATTATGTAAATTTTAAGTCATAAAAATCATCTCGTTAACGCTCTGTAAATGCCCTTGGTGAAAAATATTTAGCTTTTTGTGTGAAATAACGCAAGAAATCGTGTGCAATTATAATGCACTGAATCACAAAGCATTATGTCGTTCTTTTGTCTTTTGTGCATGATTATTATGCAAAATCTGCCTGGTTTTAGCCCAAAAACTATGTTATTTTGAGTTGTAAACTATGCATTTTTCACTCGAAAATGGCATGTTTACACACCGTAAACCATATCTTTACCGCATGTAAACGGCATAGTTAGCTCATGAAAGTCGCATTTTTGAGTTATTCAAAGCCATTTTTCGCATGTTCTTATTCTATTTCACGATTTTCTTTTGTCATGATTTTAGAAAGTTTTAAAGCAAGGAAAAGCAAAGTTTACTTGTAAAGAAAACGAAAATAGTTTTCTGCGTTATGATGTTCTCAGAAAGCTTCTGCAAACTGGAAAACAAAGCCTGCAGTGTCTTTTCCGAAGCCATAGTCTATGCGAACATTAACGTTATGCTTGAACTCTACTCTTAATCCTATGCCGTAATTGGGCAGTAGATGGTCTTTATCTATCTCTTTGAACGAGGAAAACACTGTTCCGCAGCCAGCCCATGCCACGCATCCTATGCGGCTATATATATGTTGGCGAAGTTCAAGCTGTGCTGTCATTTGGCTGCAATCTATGTATCGCCCTGCATAATAGCCACGCATACGGCTCATTCCGCTTCCTAATTCCTCTCTCAAAGCCCACGGTGTACTGCTGTTCTTGAATTGTCCGTATAAGTCGAGTGCAAGTATCGCTCCTGACCATGCTTGCTTATAAGCGTCAATAATGCCCGTTGTGCAGAATAGAGTCTTGTTGTAACTACCCAAGGATTTAGGGTAGATAACCTCGCGAACCATAATATATACGCCTCTCTTCGGGTTAAGAATGAAGTCGCGTGTGTCATATTGAAGCGAAGCGCCTATGCCAGAAAAGAAATAAGTATCCTTCTGACCTTCCAGATAAGACATATCCAAAACCTTGTCGGCATGTGCATAGTTGATATTGAGTGCTATGCCTACGTGAAGGCTTTTAGTAAGTTTGTAAACATAGTCTGCTTCAAGTTTTACTTGCTTTCGCACATATTCAGACATGGCATTATTGCTGCAGGCATCATAGGAAATACCCCAGAAGTCAAGCGTCTTGTGGTTAAAGGCAAGCCTATAAGACAATCTGCTTCTGTTTCCGAGAAAGTGATTGTTGCCTTTTACCGTCAGTCCGTAGAATCCTTTAAGCATTGCGCTACCCGAAAGCGATATGTCTGAAGGCTGCATTATCGAGTCTTTTCTGTCGAGACGATATAGAGCCGTGGCTGCTCCACCTATTCCGAAACTCCCTTCGCGAGTGTAACAAGGAGCGACAACAAGGCTCATGTCTATGGCTTGTTCATGGGTTTTGTCTATGTTTCCATGTATAACGCTGTTCAGCCACTTTCTGAAACCATTCGCTTCTCTATTGTCTATGCTCAGTGTGTCTATGCTATCGGCATATATGCAATTAGCCGAAACGAGCATCAGTAGTGTTATTATAATGCCTTTTTTCATGTTTTCTTTTTATTTTCCGAAACGGTAAGCCAATCCTAAGGTTATCACTTGTGGGCGCATCTTTACCTCACTGCTGTTGGAATCAATCACATTCGACACGCTATGTCTAAATTCTGCGTTTATCTGCAAGCCGCAAGGAAGCTCATAACCAGCCTTTATTCCAAAGCCTGTGTCAGAATCTTTCATCAGCGGAAGGCCGCTATCGTCGGTCTTGCTATAAAGGTCAACGCTTTCGCCGTTATTCTTGAAGCGTGCTCTAAAGCCGAAATCTGTGTACGGGCCTATACCTATTGTAATGATGCCTTTATTGGAAAGCGGCAGATGATACATGGCATATATCGGAATAGTCATGCCCCAATACCTGTATTCACCATCGTTTTCTTGCCATTGGAATCTGGAAGCCTTATGGTTTATGATAAGTTCTCCCTGAACAGAGAAGTGTTCTGATATTCCGAGATTAAGGAAACCACCAATGCCGAATCCTGTTTTCATGGAGCTTTTCCCGTCAGATATGCCTGAATGGCTATGGTTTGAAAAGTTGATAACGGCTACAAGGCCGCCAGTTATTGTTATACCTTTAGACTTGTTGTCTATGTTTTCTGTCTCTTGCGCTTTTGCCTGATGGGTTATAAGGCATGCAAGCAGAGCCATCGCGAAGATTTTTCTTTTTGTCATATTTGCATGTTTCGTTAAATCGCTGCAAAGTTATAATGATGGCAGATATACCACAAGGTCTTTTGTCATGCTATGTTGGACTAAACTTCCGATACCGTTTGCATTATAAGATATTTTGTTGTAATTTTGTGGTCAAAACAGGATATTGATATGAAAGGAATAAGAAAACTTGATGTAAGTTCGTTTCTCAGTGTAGGCGAAAACCTGCTTAACATAGACAACGACTTCTATATCTTTGACCATGCACGCTTCAGATTCAATGGCAATCTATTCAAGACTGACATGAATATCTGTTGTATATGCTTGAACGGAACGGCAGAAGGAAGGATAAACCTTGCGGAAAGCAAGCTTGTACCTAAATCAATGTTCATATCAACCCCACAGCAGATATTGGAAATAAAGTCTGTTAGCGATGACTTTAACTGCATTTGCATAATAATGTCAGAAAGGTTTGTTGACAATCTGGGGCTTCCTTTCAACTTCAGTGTGCATAAATCGGTCATTGAAACTCCTGTTATTGATATGACAGACGGGCAGTTTGAAGCCATGATAATGTATTGTAACATGGTGAAAAGAGTGTTGATTGAGAATCATCCGAACAAGTCTGAGATAGTTAGACATCTTACTTGTGCATTCTTTTATGGTATTGGCTATTTCTTTCATCAGGCGAAAGACAAGGCAATCAGTAATCAGGAAGACATCGTGCGCAGGTTTTTGGATGAAGTTCAGAACTCTTTCCGCAAGGAAAGAATGCTTCACTATTATGCTTCCATGCTTAATATATCAACGAAATACTTGTCTTCTACAGTAAAAAGCTTTAGCGGAAAGACAGCTTCCGAATGGATTGACGATTATGTAATACTTGAATCTAAGGCATTACTCAAATCTACGAACATGACAATACAGCAGATAAGCGAGGAGTTGAACTTCTCTACACAGTCTTTCTTCGGTAAATATTTCAAGAGAATGACGGGTATGTCGCCGAAAGAATTTAGAGACAAGGATGTTCTTGCATAGGATTTATGTTTTGTTTATGGCATGTTTGTGAAATTATCTTCAATTTTTCCAAAGGATAAAAGATAGTTCTCCAATAGGTAAAGATAACAGAAGTTTTTCATTAAGTTCTGTTTTCTGCATCTATCTGTATGTTCTGCGTATATTTATTACTTTGTTTTGGTCGTTTTTCGATAATAATTCTTAATTTTGTAGCCGTTTTGCAAAATGCAGAACAAATAATTTATTAATTAACTTTATGTACAAACAAAATTCATTTAAGCGTGAAAGCCTGCGATTCAAGCATTTTAGTCGCAAGGGCTATTCGCTTTTCGCTTGTTTGGGCAAAGAAGTTCTGATTGGCACTTTAAGTGTTGCAACCCTTACTTACGCTAAGGCTGAGGGTATAAGCACACGAGTGGAGAAAGCAGATTCTACTACTCAAACAACTGGAAAAGCTGTTATGCTCGATGAAATCGACGTAACGGGAACACGCGCTCCGCTGACAGCTGGTCATGCGGCGAGAATGGTAACTGTACTTGATAGCGAGGCTATTGCCGCCGCGCCAGTACAAAGTGTTAACGATTTGCTTAAGTACGTTGCAGGAGTAGACGTAAGACAGCGTGGTGCTATTGGTGCACAGACAGACGTCAGCGTTAGGGGTGGCACCTACGAGCACATCACAATCTTACTCAACGGAATAAACATCTGTGACCCGCAGACAGGGCATAACGCCTTTGATTTGCCTGTTGATGTAAGCGAGATTGAACGTATTGAAGTGCTTGAGGGACCTGCTGGAAGAGTCTACGGAACATCTTCTTTGGTTGGTGCTATCAACATCATAACACGGCCTAAGCATGAAAGCAGTGTTGATGTTAGGGCAGAAGGAGGTTCCTATGGCTATGCTTCGGGCAGCGGGCGCATTAATCTAAAGTCAGGCAAATGGAACAATCAAGTCAGCGGAAGCTATCAGCGAAGCGACGGTTTCCAACGAAGCGCATCAGGACATCTTAATTCTGACTACGAAGGAGGCAAGGCTTTCTATCAGGGAAGATACGACGACGAGAGCGTAACGGTAAGCTGGCATGCAGGAATGAGCATAAAAGGGTGGGGCTCGAACACCTTCTACAGCGTTAAATCTGATGAACAATACGAGCACACAAACAAGTATTTTACAGCTATACAGGCTGAAACAAAAGGAGGCAAGTTCCACTTCCGACCTTCTATTTATTGGAACAGATACCAAGACAGATATGAATTCTATAGAGGTCTGTCGGATAAATCAAGTTTTAATTATAACCGTACTGATGTGTTTGGCGTTAACCTAAACAGTTGGTTTGACTGGGCTTTAGGTCGTACTGCCTTTGGCGCTGAATTTAGAAACGAAGACCTCATAAGCGGAAATCTAGGTGAAACGCTTGACAATCCTATTCATATTCATGGAACCGACCGTGATTACACTCTCGGATTGAACAGAAGCAATTTGAGCTTTCATCTTGAACACAATGTAATGTTAAACCGTTTCACTTTATCTGCAGGTTTCATTGCTGTGAAGAACACATGGAACGAAATGCCGTTCAAGATATATCCAGGAGTAGACGCAAGCTATAGAATTGGCGACAACTGGAAGGTATATGCTTCTTTTAATATGTCTCTCCGTATGCCTTCATTTACGGAATTGTATTATAAGAAAGACGGACACAATGCAGATAAATATCTGAAGCCGGAGGAAATGAGTGCTGTGGAGGCTGGTGTCAAGTATATTGCCGAAGGCGTTAATGCTTCTGTTGCCGTTTATCATCATCATGGCACGAACATGATAGACTGGATAATGGATACGTCATTAGGCGATGAGGCAGTCTGGACATCGGTAAATCATACAAAAATCAATGCTTTGGGCGTTGAGGCAAGTGCTTCTCTTGATTTCACAAGGCTTATTCCGTCTCAGCGTTTTCTGCATTCGTTTAACGTAAGCTATAGCTATATCAACCAAGACCAAGACCGTGAGGAAAACATAGTGTCATTGTATGCGCTTGAATACCTAAGACATAAGCTTGTTTCCGGTTTATCTTTTAGCTTGACGGAATGTATAAAACTTAATGTAAATTACCGTTATCAATATCGTATCGGTTCTTATACTAATGCCTCTGGCGAAACATTCGAGTATGAGCCATACTCTTTGGTTGATGCCAGATTGTCATGGGACAAACCGTCATATGGCGTTTATCTGAATGCAAATAACGTGTTTGACAAAGATTATGTTGATTACGGAAATGTTGTTCAGCCTGGTTTCTGGTTTGTGGCAGGCGTGAAACTGCATTTCAAGCTATAGTGTTGGATATTGGAAAACTATGTTTTGCAATACAGAAAGCTATGTTTTGTATTACATGATAATGTATAAAAGAAAAGACCGTTCGTATGGCGGTCTTTTTCTTTGTCAATCATTAATCCTTAAAATATGAAGTTTTTATCTTTTCAGTTTGAACGCTATTTCTATGCTTGCAATCTCTTCAAAGAACGCACGGTCTACTTTCAGACGTTGTTCTACTTGTGTGCAGCTATGGATAACCGTTGAATGGTCGCGGCCTCCAACGAGTTTGCCGATGCGTGAAGCAGGCATCTTCGTGTATTTCTGTGCAAGATACATTGACACCTGACGTGCAATGACATAGTCACGCTTGCGGCTTTTGCTTGTGACAGATGCCGTTGAGACATTGAAATGATTGCATACGGTATCGAGAATGTCGTCTATTGTCAGCGGCTTATCGTCTGTTCTTACGGCTCTCTTTATGATTCTCTCTGCCAGTTTCAAGTCTACATTGCTATTATAGACAATAGAATAAGCAAGCAAAGAGTTAATTACGCCTTCAAGATCTCTAACGCTTCCGTTAGCTGTTTTTGCTATATAATTGATAACATTCTCAGGTATTTTCAATCCGTCACGCTTTATCTTGCTTTTGAGAATATCAACGCAAAGCTCGATATTAGGCTTTTCGAGTTCTGCTATCAATCCACAGCTGAAACGCGTAAGCATACGGTCGCTCATACCTTGCAGGTCAACAGGAGGACGGTCGCTGGCAAGTATTATACGTTTGCCGTTACGGAACAGGTGGTTGAAGATATGGAAGAATGTCTCTTGTGTCTTCGTTGCGGAAACCCATTCCTGGATATCGTCAACAATCAACATGTCTATCGTCTGATAGAAGTTGATGAAGTCATTGGTCTTGTTGCTCAATACGGCATTGGTATATTGCACCTGGAAAAGTCTGGCACTAATGTATAGCACTCTTTTCTGTGGGTACAGTTCTTTGGTGCGCACACCAATAGCATTTATTAGGTGTGTCTTGCCGCATCCTGACGGTCCGTAAATGAACATCGGATTGAACAACGGCTTGTTAGGATGTTCTGCAATTGAAAGTCCTACTGAACGTGGAAGCTTGTTGCTTGCTCCTTCAATGTAATTCGCAAAAGTATGATGTATATTTAATTGCGAATCTATCTGCTGAGGCTGTGCTGCGTCGAGAGTAGACGGAGACTGGTTTATTCCGGTCTTCTTCTTTGCAGAAGTGTCTATGTTGCCTGTAGGCTCTGATTCAACGTCTATGCTTTTCTTGTTGGTCTTGTCTACCACAATGCGGTAGTTAAGACGCACGCCTTTGCCGAAGTTACGTGTAAGAACCTTAGTAAGTAGGTCAACATAGTTCTCCTCCAAGTACTCATACACAAATTGGCTGGGTACTTGTACCAATAGTGTCTTGCTCGCCTCGTTGTACGATTCGAATGCTATTGGCTTGAACCAGGTGTTGAACTGCTGTTCTGAGACATTTTCCTTTATTAGCGAAAGGCAGCTGCCCCAGAGAGCGCTAGGGTTATTACTCATATTTTCAAACAAAGATGTTTATACGTTTAAATCAAGATTGTATATGTCTTTCGACCGCTTCTTAGATTAGCGAATGCAAATTTCGCAAAAAAAACTGGAATATGCAAATCTTTATTTTTATAGCAATTTAACTTACAACACGTAACTGCCGTATTTAGGGTACTTTACACAATTATTAGTTTTTAATAGTAAAACAAACACTTGCATATATCAAAGTTCTTGAAAATAAGAATGTTAGCGTTGAAATACAAACGTAATCGGTATTGCGGTACATATTTCTATTACTTCTCGGAAAGTGGTGTTTATTAAGGCTTTCCAAAACTTTGCTCTTGTTATATGAAAGATATTCGTTATTTAGATAAAATTTAAATTGTGTCTTAATAATAAGATTTTTTTCGATGACTAGTGGTAGTTGTTTCTTGGTTAAGACTGTTTGTATTTGCAATTCCTTAACAGTCGGATTTGCATGTTGTATGTCTATACGAAAGCAACAATACATATATAATCAAAGATGCATAACCAGACATGTTTATAGCTGATTATGCATCTTTGGTTTAAGATATTCTAATTAGAAATATTTCCCTTTAAAGGTTATTTCTCAACAACGATTGGCTTATACTTAGGTACAAGAACCTTCATGATAATCCAGCCAATGAGGTATGCAACAGCACAGATACAGAATATGATCATGTAGCCTGCTGGCTTGCCAATGAATCCTAATGCTTCCATCGGCATGCTTGTCATTGTACCTCCAAGCTCTGCAACCTTGTCAACCATAAGCTGTGTCATGTCGTTCAAGTGCATAGGAGTGTCTGTGATAGGCTGGCCTGTCAGGTTTTCAATAGTCTTTCTTGAAAGTTCGTACTGCTCGCCGTTATAGGTGAATGTACCTGCTGCGCTTGTGAACAACATACCAGAACCCTTGTTGATAAGGAATGAACCGATACCTCCAGCCATACCTCCGATACCTGTAATAGTAGCGATTGCGCTCTTCGGGAACATGTCTCCTACAGTTGAGAAGATGTTTGCAGACCATGACTGGTGAGCTGCTCCAAGGATACCGATAAGTATGATTGGCAACCAAGCTGACAGTGTTGTGTCACCGAGAGGCTGTGCCAAGATACCAAGCAATGGGAAGAAGGCGAAAATCAACATAGCACGCATACGGCCTGCGTATGGGTTCATGCCCATCTTGTTAACGAAGAACGTTGGAAGATAACCACCTAAGATTGAAAGCATCGTGATGAGGTACAGAACGAATATCAATGTCATACCCATAGGTGAAGATGTGCTGTAGCCGAACACGTCAGAGATATATGCAGGTGTCCAGAACAGGAAGAACCACCATACACCGTCTGTCATGAACTTGCCGACTATGAAAGACCAAGTCTGTTTGTAAGAGAAGCACTTCAAGAAGCCTATCTGTGGCTCGTCTTTTGTATCAGCAGCTTCAGCAGCCTGTTCCTCTTCGTCATTGTCCTGATTGATATATAGCAACTCTGCTTTGTTCACTCTTGGGTGCTCAGACGGTTTCTTGTATGTGAATACCCAGAAGCCCATCCAGATGTAACCGAGTACACCGATTACGATGAATGCCATTTCCCAACCGAAGTATTCTGCAATAACAGGGATTGTCAGAGGTGCTATCAATGCGCCTACAGATGCACCGTTGTTGAAGATAGATGTTGCGAATGCACGGTCTTTCTTAGGGAAGTATTCAGCTGTAACCTTGATAGCTGCAGGGAAGTTACCTGCTTCACCGGCTGCAAGAACAACACGACAAGCGAGGAACAGCCAAACGCTGACGCTTGAAACTGCCAATGTTGCGTTAAGCAGAGCTTCAGGGTTTACTCCAGTTGTTGAGATGTAGTGCTCGATACATTCTTTTGCGCCTTCAAAGCCTACAAACCAACTTCCATCAAGTATACCGCTTGTAGCTATACCGCAGAATGCATGGAGACAGGCACCTGTTGACCATATACCGATAGCCCATAGGTAACCTTTCTTAGTTCCCATCCAGTCAACGAATTTACCTGCGAACAACATGCAGACAGCATAGATAATAGAGAAATAAGCCGTAATTGTTCCATAGTCGGCATCTGTCCAATGAAATTCTGGAGCAATAAAGTCTTTCCACGTTAGAGATAGAACCTGACGGTCCATATAATTTACGGTTGTCGCGAAGAACAACATAGAGCAAATAATCCAACGATAGTTGGTCATCTTGGTAGTTTGAATTGGATTCATTTCTTATTTTTTGTTTATAGTATTCTGCTTTAAGTATGTTTCCATGTATTATGCAAACAAATTTTGCATTTAAATGCAGCGTTTAGCCGTTGATATGCTATTTCCGCTTTGCAAAGGTACTTTTTTTTTCTCTAACAGTGCATACTGCGTTGTTAAAATATTATAATATGCACTGCGCTCGTGAGTAAAAATATTGTGCCGCTTTGCTTGCTGATGCGACAAGACAGGCAAGGCGGCATTGACAAAACATAGTTTTCTTAGCGATAAACCATAGCTTTCTT
>JAUNIZ010000130.1 GCA_030523165.1 Prevotellaceae bacterium | reverse complement strand
ACCCACCTTGTTCTATACCGTGCTTTCCCTGAAATAGGAGGCATTGTTCATACTCATTCAACATACGCTACAGGTTGGGCACAGGCAGGTAAAGACATTCCAAATATCGGTACAACACATGCCGACTATTTCCATGACGCTATACCATGCACAGATGATATGACCGAGAAAGAGGTAATGACAGATTATGAACTGGAGACAGGAAACGTTATAGTAAAGCGAATAAAAGACGGAAACATCAATCCTGTTCACACTCCAGGCGTGCTTGTAAAGAATCATGGCCCGTTCTCATGGGGCAAGAACCCAGACAATGCCGTTTATAACGCCGTTGTTATGGAAGAGGTTGCCAAGATGGCTTTTGTGTCATTCTCTGTCAATCCTAATACAACAATGAATCCTCTTCTTGTAGAAAAGCATTTTAGCCGCAAGCATGGCCCTAACGCATACTATGGTCAGAAGAAGAAATAACATTCATTACAAATAGCAATAATCAAATAAAACAATTAATAACAAACAACAAGATAATTCATTATAATCTTTTAGCTTGCACATTTGAATGCAGCAAATTGCTATTCTGAAACATTGCTCATAGCTAAAAGCTGAAGACAAATGTCAATAGTAGTATGTATAAATAAAGGTATTCGTGCGAGCGAAAGATATTTTGGATTATCAATTAAAAAATCAATATTATGGTAAAAGCATTTGAAAATCTAGAGGTTTGGTTTGTAACTGGCGCACAGCTTCTTTACGGAGGTGATGCCGTTGTACAGGTAGACGGTCATTCAAAAGTAATGGTTGACTGCATGAACGAATCAGGTATATTGCCTATCAAGGTAGTATACAAGGGAACTGCAAACAGTTCAAAAGAAGTGGCAGACATCTTTGCACAAGCCAACAACGACAAGAAGTGTGTAGGTGTGATTACTTGGATGCACACATTCTCACCTGCTAAGATGTGGATTCATGGCTTGCAGATATTGCACAAGCCGCTTCTCCACCTCCATACACAGTTCAATGAGGAAATTCCATGGGATACAATGGACATGGATTTCATGAATCTTAACCAGAGCGCACACGGTGACCGTGAGTTCGGCCATATCATTTCTCGTATGCGTATTCGCCGCAAGCTCGTTGTAGGCTATTGGAAAGACAAGAAGACACAGGAGCATATCGCAGTTTGGGAGCGTGTTTGCGCAGCATGGGCAGACGCTCAAGATATGCTGATTATCCGTTTCGGCGACCAGATGAACAATGTAGCTGTAACAGACGGTGACAAGGTAGCAGCAGAGCAGGTATTGGGTTATCACGTTGACTATTGCCCGTTCAGCGAGGTTATGGCATATTTCAATGAAATCAAAGATGCTGAAGTTGACGCATTGGTAGAGACATACTTCAAGGAATATGACCACGACGCTGAGATTGAAGACAAGTCAACAGAGGCTTATAAGAAAGTATGGAATGCTGCCAAAGGCGAAATCGCACTTAGAGCGATACTTAAAGCAAAGGGAGCTAAAGGTTTCACTACTAACTTCGATGACCTTGGCGATGTAAATGTTGAAGAGACAGGCAAGGGATTCGACCAGATTCCAGGTCTTGCTTCACAGCGTTTGATGGCAGAAGGCTATGGTTTCGGTGCAGAAGGCGACTGGAAATCAGCTGCTTTGTATCGCACAGTTTGGTACATGACACAGGGTATGGAAAACGGATGTTCGTTCCTTGAAGACTATACTCTTAATTTCAACGGTGAGCAGAGCGCAATCCTTCAGTCACACATGCTTGAGGTTTGTCCTCTTATCGCTACCGCTAAGCCACGTCTTGAAGTACATTTCCTCGGCATCGGTGTTCGCAAGAGCCAGACTGCACGCTTGGTATTCACATCAAAGGTAGGCTCAGGCGTTACAGCTACTGTAGTTGATATGGGCAACCGTTTCCGTATGATTGTCAACGATGTTGATTGCATCGAACCGAAACCATTGAAGAAACTTCCTGTTGCATCAGCTCTTTGGATTCCTCAGCCAAACTTCGAGGTAGGCGCAGGCTGCTGGATTTATGCTGGCGGTACACACCATAGTTGCTTCTCTTACGACCTTACAGATGAATATTGGCAAGACTATGCTGAGATAGCAGGCATCGAATGTGTATTCATCAACAATAAGACTACTGTTGAAGATTTCCGCAAGGAACTTCGTTTCAACGAGGTATATTACATGTTGAACAAAGCTCTTTGCTAATATGAGTGCAGACGCTAAAACTACCATCAAGTCAGGAAAAGCCATTCTTGGAATAGAATTCGGTTCTACAAGAATCAAGGCTGTCCTGATTGATGAAGAAAACAAACCTATAGCCCAGGGCAGTCACGAGTGGGAAAACCAACTCGTTGACGGTCTATGGACCTATAGCATCGACGCTATATGGAACGGTTTACAAGATTGTTATGCTGATCTTCGTTCAGATGTAAACAAGAACTATGGCATCGAGATTGAGTCATTGGCAGCTATCGGTATAAGTGCTATGATGCACGGTTACATGGCTTTCAATGACAAGGAAGAAATACTTGCTCCTTTCCGTACATGGAGAAACACCAATACAGGCCAGGCGGCAGCGGCTCTTTCAGAACTTTTCGTGTTCAACATTCCTTTGCGTTGGAGCATCTCTCACCTATATCAGGCTATACTCAACGGAGAAGAACATGTAAAAGACATTACATATCTCACCACATTGGCAGGCTATATTCATTGGCAGCTTACAGGCAAGAAAGTACTCGGAATAGGCGATGCATCTGGTATGCTCCCTATCGATCCTGATACGAAAGACTATTCTGCTACAATGGTAGAGAAGTTTGATAAACTCGTTGAACCAAAGGGTTTTAGTTGGAAACTGATAGATATTCTTCCAAAGGTATTGTCAGCTGGCGAAGATGCAGGTATGCTTACTGATGAAGGAGCAAAGAAACTCGATGTTTCAGGCAATCTGAAAGCAGGCACACCTCTTTGTCCTCCAGAAGGTGACGCAGGTACAGGCATGGTAGCTACAAATGCCGTAAAGCAGCGCACAGGCAATGTTTCGGCTGGAACATCATCATTCTCTATGATTGTTTTGGAGAAAGATTTGTCTAAGCCATACGAAATGATTGACATGGTAACAACACCAGACGGAAGCCCTGTAGCTATGGTTCATTGCAACAATTGCACATCTGACCTTAACGCTTGGGTAGGCATATTCAAGGAATATCAGCAGTTACTCGGTGTTCCTGTAGATATGAACGAGGTGTTCGGCAAGCTATACAATCACGCTATAACAGGCGATGCAGATTGCGGTGGTCTTATTGCTTACAACTATTTCTCAGGCGAACCTATTACCGGGTTAGCCGAGGGAAGACCAATGTTTGTTCGTTCTGCCAACGACAAATTCAACCTTGCCAACTTCATGCGCTCACATCTTTACGCATCTGTCGGCGTTCTGAAGATAGGCAACGACATTCTTTTCAATGACGAGAAAGTAAAGGTTGACCGCATTACTGGTCATGGTGGTCTGTTCAAGACAAAGGGTATAGGCCAGAGAGTTCTTGCAGCTGCGCTTAACTCACCTATCTCTGTAATGGAGACTGCTGGTGAAGGTGGTGCATGGGGTATAGCTCTGCTTGCTTCTTATCTCATTAACAGTAGCGAGAAACTTTCGCTTGCAGACTTCCTCGACAAGAATGTGTTTGGCGGAGACGCAGGCGTGGAGATTGCTCCTACCGAAGAAGAGGTAGCAGGATTCAACGCATATATTGAAAACTACAAGGCAGCATTGCCAATCGAAGAGGCAGCTGTAAAATACAAGAAGTAATTTACCATAAGTCCTCTGGCTTATACCGAGTCAGGGGACTTATAAATGCAAAAACCGATAAACAATACAATTCGTTATGAAAGACTTTCTTATTATCATCAACTTATTGCTTGCCACAACATTATCATTGTCGGCACAGGAAAGCACTACTATAACTATTCATGCCGACAAAGGCACTCAAAAGATACACAAAGAAATTTACGGTCAATTCGCCGAGCATCTTGGCTCTTGCATTTATGGCGGTCTATGGGTAGGCGAAGACTCCCCTATTCCTAACGTAAACGGTTATCGCACAGATGTATTCAATGCTCTAAAGAATCTTCAGATACCTGTATTGCGCTGGCCTGGCGGCTGCTTTGCAGATGAATATCATTGGATGGATGGTATTGGTCCAAGAGATAAGCGTCCAAAGATGCAGAACAACAACTGGGGAGGTACGATAGAAGACAATTCCTTCGGCACACATGAGTTCTTGAACTTGTGCGAAATGCTCGGCTGCGAACCATATATAAGCGGCAACGTGGGAAGCGGAACGGTAGAGGAATTGGCCAAATGGGTAGAATATATGACAAGCGACGGAGATACGCCTATGGCTAAGCTGCGTCGTCAGAACGGTCGCGACAAGGCGTGGAAAGTGAAGTTCCTCGGTGTAGGCAACGAGAGCTGGGGATGTGGAGGCAATATGCGCCCTGAATATTATTCCGACTTGTATAGGCGCTACTCTGTATATTGCCGCAATTATGACGGAAATCATTTATACAAGATAGCCAGCGGTGCAAGTGACTATGACTACAACTGGACAAAAGTGCTTATGGAGAATGTCGGTCATCGCATGAACGGCGTTTCTTTACATTACTATACAGTAACAGGCTGGAGCGGAAGCAAAGGTTCAGCAATCAACTTCAATGATGACGACTATTATTGGACATTGGGCAAATGTCTTGAGATTGAAGATGTAATAAACAAGCACTCGAAGATTATGGATGAAAAAGACCCGAAGAAGCAAATCGGTCTTTTGGTTGACGAATGGGGCACTTGGTGGGATGAAGAGCCAGGTACAATCAGCGGTCACCTATATCAGCAGAATTCAATGCGCGACGCTTTTGTTGCAGCTCTCACGCTCAATGTCTTCCATAAACATACCGACCGAATACGCATGGCTAACATCGCACAGGTGGTAAACGTTCTTCAGTCAATGATTCTTACCGATACAAAGGGAACAGGCCACATGGTGCTGACACCTACCTATCATGTATTCGACATGTATAAAGGTTTCATGGAAGCTACTTATCTTCCTATGGAAGTGAAATGCGACACTATAGAGGTGCGTGGAGACAAGCGCACTCCTGTCCGCAAGGTTCCTGCTATCAGCACGTCTGCAGCAAAGGAAAGCGACGGTTCTATAATAATATCGTTGGCAAACGTAAGTCTCGACAAGGAACAGACATTGGATATCAATCTTGAAGGCGTAGTCGCGAACAGTGTATCCGGCCGTATTCTTACATGCAAGAACATTACCGACTACAACGATTTCGACAACCCTAATGTGGTAACTCCATCAGAATTTAAAGACGCAAAACTTAAGAAAAATCTGTTGCGTGTAAAGATTCCAGCAAAATCAATTGTAGTTCTTAACGTAAAATAGTATCTTTGCAAATAGGAATGACAATGAAAAAGACAACCATATTCATCATGTCGTGCATGATAGGCGCAAGCGCCTATGCACATAAAGGAGTAGACGCATCTGGCAAATGCGCTGGTTATCTTTTTGCTTCTGTTGAAGAAAACGACAACAACATAGGTGTTAGTGATTCAGGCGTGGCTCGTGAGATTGTAAGCAACGGCAATCCTTTGTTCCGTGACAAATATACGGCTGACCCTGCTGCATTGGTTATCGGCGATACACTATGGCTGTTCACAGGCCATGACCATGCCGGCAACCAGAACGGCTATGTCATGAAAGAATGGCTTGCCTACTCCACTACCGACATGAAGCATTGGACAGAATACCCTGCCCCGTTGCGCCCAGCTGATTTCTCTTGGGCAAAGACACGCCCCGCATACGCTGGTCATGTAATTAACCGCAACGGCAAATACTACTGGTATGTTAGCACCAATAGCGGAGGCATAGGCGTAGCTGTGGCAGACAGGCCTGAAGGTCCTTACAAAGATGCCTTGGGCAAACCGTTGCTCACCAAAGCCGATTGCTTTGCTTCTACGCATGGATGGTGCTGCATTGACCCAGCCGCTTTCATTGATGACGACGGTCAGGCATATCTGTTTTGGGGCAACCGCGAATGTTATTACGCCAAGCTGAAAGAAAACATGATTGAACTCGACGGCCCTGTCCATCAGATAGCAATCGATGCAAGTCACCCCTTCACCGAGGCTCCTTGGGTGCATAAATACAACGGCAAGTATTATCTCACCTATGCTTCAGAATGGCCTGAAAAGATAGCTTACGCTATGGCAGACAAGGTTACGGGACCTTATGAGGTGAAAGGCGTAATATCCGAAATAGCAGGCAACAGCAATACCACTCACCCCGCTATCGTCAACTTCCGCGACAAGTGGATATTCTTCTCTCACAACGGTGGCTTGCCAGAAGGCACAAGCTATAGCCGTTCGGTTATAGCAGAAGAGATGGAATACAATGCAGATGGAACGATAAAGAAAATCAATCCTACTACCGAAGGCGTGGTATTCAAGGAATATAGCGGCAATCCTATTTTGCCGGGGCTGCATGCCGACCCTGAGGTTCTTTATTCAGAACAGACAGGGCGCTATTACATTTACTCTACTACCGACGGTTTCCCTGGCTGGGGAGGCTGGTATTTCACATGCTATTCGTCAGACAATCTTGTTGACTGGCGTGATGAAGGTATAGTGCTTGATGTCTGCAAGCAGACCAAATGGGCAAGCGGCAACGCATGGGCACCTGCTATAATAGAAAAGAAGATAGACGGCAAATACCGGTATTTCCTCTATTACAGCGCAAATGCAGGTAATGCGAAAGCTATCGGCGTAGCTGTAGCAGACAGTCCTGAAGGTCCTTTTGTAGATTACGGCAAGCCAATCATTGACAAGAGACCAGAAGGCCTGAAGAACGGTCAGCAGATTGACGTTGACGTGTTCTGCGACCCTGACACAGGCAATGACTATATCTATTGGGGCAACGGCTATATGGCAGGTGCAAGGCTTAATAACGACATGACATCATTGGACACCACGTCTATAAAGCTTATGACGCCTTCTGGCGGCACACTTGCCGACTACAGATACCGTGAGGCGCCATACGTGTTCAAGCGCAACGGCACATATTATTTCCTATGGAGCGTTGACGACACAGGTTCTCCAAACTATCACGTTGTCTACGGCACAAGCAAGAATCCGCTTGGCCCTATCAAGGTAGCCGACGACCCTATCATTCTCATGCAGGAACCGTCGAGCGAGATTTATGGCACAGCCCATAACAGCGTTCTGCAGATACCCGGCACAGACGAATGGTATTTTGTATATCACCGCATCAACAAGAACTACATCTCACGCGACAAAGGGCCTGGCTATCACCGCGAGGTATGCATAGACAAGATGGAGTTCGACAAGAAAGGAAAGATAAAGAGAACAATCCCTACTACAACGGGAATAAGAAAAATAAAATAACTAATATAAACGTATTTAATTATGAACGACAAGAATCTTATGAACAAGGCGGCTGACAATATCCGTATATTGGCTGCTTCAATGGTAGAGAAGGCAAACTCAGGTCACCCTGGTGGAGCTATGGGTGGTGCAGATTTCATCAATGTGCTTTTCTCTGAGTTTTTGGTTTACGATCCTGAGAATCCTTCATGGGAAGGTAGAGACCGTTTCTATCTTGACCCAGGCCACATGTCACCTATGCTTTACAGCGCATTGTGCCTGCAGGGCAAGTTCACATTAGATGAAATATCTCAGTTCCGTCAGTGGGGCTCTCCTACTCCTGGTCACCCTGAAAGAGACATCCAGCGCGGCATAGAGAACACTTCTGGTCCTTTAGGCCAGGGTCACACCTTTGCTGCAGGTGCTGCAGTTGCAGAAAAGTTCCTTCAGGCGCGTCTCGGCAAAGACGTCATCAAGCATAAGATTTATGCATACATATCTGACGGTGGTATCGAAGAGGAAATCTCTCAGGGCACAGGCCGTATAGCAGGCACACTCGGCTTGAACAACCTTATCATGTTCTACGACTCTAACGACATTCAGCTTTCTACAGAGTGCGGTGTAGTAATGAGCGAAGACACAGAGGCAAAATACAAGGCTTGGGGTTGGAACGTGCTGAAAATCAACGGCAATGACCCTGACGCTATCCGTACTGCTCTCATCGAGGCACAGAAGGAAGAAAGCCGCCCTACACTTATCATCGGCAAGACCGTTATGGGCAAAGGCGCTCTTAAAGGCGACGGCACAAGCTACGAGCGCAGCATCCACACTCACGGCGCTCCTTTAGGCGGTGACGCTTACGTGAACACTATCAAGAATCTTGGTGGCAATCCTGATGAGCCGTTCACTATCTTCCCAGAAGTGAAGGAACTTTACGCAAGGCGTGCCGAGGAACTGAAGAAGATTGTTGCAGAGCGCCACGTTGAAGAAACAGAATGGGCAAAGGCTAACCCAGAGAAGGCTGCCCAGCTTAAAGAGTGGTTCAGCGGCAATGCTCCTAAGGTAGACTGGAGCGCTTTGGTTCAGAAGGAAGGTTCTGCCACACGTGCAGCTTCAGCGGCATGTCTTGGCGTTCTCGCAGAGCAGGTTCCTAACATGATATGTTCTTCTGCCGACCTTTCTAATAGCGACAAGACCGACGGCTTCCTCAAGAAGACCCAGTCTATCGTTAGAGACGACTTCAGTGGAGCGTTCTTCCAGGCAGGTGTAAGCGAGCTTACCATGGCTTGTATGTGTATCGGCATGTATCTGCATGGCGGCGTTATTCCGGCTTGTGGCACATTCTTCGTATTCTCCGACTACATGAAGCCAGCTGTCCGCATGGCAGCTCTCATGGAAGTTCCAATCAAGTTCATCTGGACTCACGACGCATTCCGTGTAGGCGAAGACGGCCCTACACACGAGCCAGTTGAGCAGGAAGCTCAGATAAGACTTATGGAGAAGCTGAAGAACCACCACGGCAAGGACAGCGTTCGCGTGTTCCGTCCTGCCGATGCAGACGAGACAACAGTTTGCTGGGCTATGGCTATGGAGAACATGGAGACACCTACAGCGCTCATCTTCTCACGCCAGAACATTGCCAAGCTGCCTGCAGGCACCGACTATGAGCAGGCTCGCAAGGGTGCTTATGTAGTAGCAGGTTCTGACGACAACTTCGACGTTATTCTTCTTGCCGACGGTTCAGAGGTTTCTACTCTCGTTGCAGGTGCAGAGCTTCTCCGCAAAGACGGCATAAAGATTCGTATCGTTAGCGTGCCTAGCGAAGGCTTGTTCCGCACACAGAGCAAGGAATACCAGGAAAGCATCCTTCCTAAAGGCTCAAAGATATTCGGCATGACAGCAGGTCTCCCTGTAACTCTCGAAGGGCTTGTAGGCGCCAACGGTAAGGTGTTTGGTATGCCAAGCTTCGGTTTCTCTGCTCCTTACAAGGTGCTCGACGAAAAACTCGGCTACACAGCAGACAATGTCTACAACCAGGTAAAGGCTTTCTTGGCTGAATAATATTAGCATAAAGGAAAGGCATTGGCGCGAAAGACAGTTTCCGTCAGTTCCTTTCCTTTTTCATGACTCTAAACATATCAGTAATGGAAATCAAGACAATAGGGTTGGCATCCGACCATGCCGGCTACGACCTAAAGCAATATGTCATAAAATATTGCGAGGCTCACGGCTATCCATACAAAGACTATGGAACCTATTCTACCGACAGCTGCGACTATTCCGACTTTGGCCATGCGCTTGCTGAAGGAATAGAAAAGGGAGAGGTTTTTCCCGGCATCGCCATCTGCGGAAGCGGCGAAGGCATCAGTATGACGCTCAACAAGCATCAAGGCATACGTGCCGGCTTGTGCTGGATTCCAGAGATTGCCCACCTTATCAGACAGCACAACAACGCCAACGTGCTGGTCATGCCAGGCAGATTCATTGACGAGGCTATGGCTGAAAAGATAATGGATGAGTATTTCTCTACAGAGTTTGAAGGTGGCAGACATCAGAAACGCATTGACAAGATTCCGCTTTAAACCTAATCCAATTAACCAATTGTGGTTTAAACAACGGTTTTCTATGTAAATTGCGTGAGTCTGTTTTTTTTGACTCACGCAATTTTATTTTTGAATAACAAATATCGTTACTTATTGACGAAACAAGTTCTATTTT
>JAUNIZ010000129.1 GCA_030523165.1 Prevotellaceae bacterium | reverse complement strand
CCATGGCATAGCTCAAGCAAGCTTGGCTCTGCTCATTTGGCTTAACGAAAACGTTGTTAATGATGCAGATGCACAAAATGACGGGACAAAAATATATATTTATTTCCAATAGACAAAATGTTTGCTAATTTATTTTAACTTTTCCGTAATTGTGTAGATAATGTTTTTGTGTATCAGGAAGTTTTCCTTGGAATATGTAAACGAATATTCAACAGAACAAGACAAGTTTTATGCCTTGTTCTGTTGATCGTTATTTGTTGTGTATGCGCATGTTCTCGCAAACGTCAGCACATTGTTTCGTCAATGTCTGCCCATTGTATAGTTAATGTCAGCGCATATTCTTGTCAACGAAACTCTTGAATCTTGATAGTCCATCAATAAGCGTTTCACGTGGACAAGCTATGTTCCAACGCATGAAACCTTCGCCAGACGGGCCATACATAGAGCCTGCGTTTAGCCATAAAGAAGCCTTTTCTATAAGAAGATGTTCCAGTTCTTCCGATGTAAAGCCAAGCACAGAGCAGTCCATCCACACAAGATACGTTCCTTCAAGAACGTTTATCGGGAACTGCGGCAAGTGGCTTTCGCAATATTCAAGCATGAAATCGTAGTTGCTTTTCAGATATATAAGAAGCTGCGAGAGCCATTCTTCGCCTTCGTTGTATGCTGATTCGGTTGCAACAACACCGAACGGATTCACATCGCACACCTCGTTTATGTTTATTGCCTTGTCTATTTTTGCTCTCACATTAGCGTCTGCCGATATAATATTCGCTATCTGCAATCCTGCTATGTTGAAAGCTTTGCTTGGCGAAACGCACGTCACGCTATGCGCAAGAAACTCGTCTGAAATCGAGGCAAAGGGCGTGTACGTGTTGCCTGGATATACTAGTTCACAATGAATCTCGTCTGCCACTACGGTGACACCGTTGCGTATGCAAATCTCTCCAATGCGTTTCAGTTCATCTCGTGTCCACACTCTGCCTGCCGGATTGTGTGGATTGCAGAGCAAGAGCAACTTTGCGTCTTTGTCGGAAGCCTTGCGTTCTAGGTCGTCAAAGTCTATATGATATGTTCGGTCTGCGTAAATCAGATTGTTGTAAAGCGTCTCGCAGCCATTGTTTCGTATTGAAGAGAAGAAACAGTTATACACAGGTGTCTGCACTATCACCTTTTCTCCTGATTTGGCAAGTGCCTTTATGATTGCCGAAAGAGCAGGAACCACACCCGAAGTGTATATTATCCAATCTTTATTTATGTGCAATCCATGTTTTCTGGAGAACCATTCTGTCACTGCGCGATAATATGTATCGGGAACACGTGTGTAGCCGAATATGCCGTGAGCCACACGCTTTTGAAGTGCTTCGACTATTGCTGGTGCAGTCGGAAAATCCATATCAGCTACCCACATAGGCAATACTCGTTTGTCGTCAGCGCTATCCCACTTGTATGAGTTGGTTCCTTTTCTGTCTGTTATCTTGTCGAATCTGTTGTCCATAGTTATCGTTTTGAAATTATAAATATATCTTTTCTATTAGCTAAAGCATAGTTTTCCATAATAGATATCTTTTACTTTGCAATTATTCAATCCACTTATATCTCCACAATCTGATAAGGAATATCATTCCACGGAAGCACAATTCAATGCACATTGCAAGCCACACACCGTTCAATCCCATAGTCGGAGCAAGCAGAGCGGCAAGCGTAATGCGAACGCACCATATGCTTGCAAAGTTCATAAGACATGGAACCATAGTCTTGCCCATGCCAACAAAAACACCGTAAGCCACTATTGCTGCAGCGAACATCGGCTCTGCGTAGGCCTCAATGCGCAGTGCCATTATGCCGAGAGAGCGAATTTCCTCTACAGGTGTCATAAGTCCTATTATCTGAGGAGCAAAGATATACATCACGATACCCATTATTCCCATTATCGCCATGCCCGACCAAACGGTTATATTAGCAAAGCTTTTGACAAGGTTCTTGCGCCCTGCACCATGGCTTTGGCCCACTAACGTTGTAGCGGCATCAGCTATTCCATATCCAGGCATATAGCATAGACTCTCAGCGGTGATTGCAAACGAGTTTGCAGCAATAGCGAATATGCCTAAAGGAGCAACGATTACAGTTGTTATAATCTGCGCTCCGCAAATTACAATATGCTCGATTCCCATTGGGAAACATATACGAAGCGCATTGAGAGAAATGTCTTTCTTCGGAACGAAACTTCCCTTCTCGCCTTTAAGTTTGAGCGACGACGAACGGCAACAAAGATACCACATCATCATAGCTGCAGTCACTACTTCAGCCAAAACCGTTCCCAACGCGGCTCCCAATACGCCGAGCCCTGCTCCGGGCATGGTAAATGCTATACCCAAGACATCTATCGTGCGAGTAGGAAATATAAGGAAATAGTTAAACACAACATCCATTATGCACATCATAACGTTGAGTATGCTCGGTATATGCATGTTTCCGCTGCATCTGAGCATACCTCCAGCAAGGAAGTTAAGCTGCAGCATCGGAAGGAAAAGCGAGAATACAAGGAAATAAAGAGAAGAATCATGCCTAATCGATTCTGCGCCTCCAAGCCATCTAGGCAATGCTCCGCTTATGCCTACACCTATCAGCGCCAGTATAGAACTGAATATCAGCACACCAGTAATAGCCTGTCTCAGCACCTTGCGTGCTCTTGTGAAATCGCCCGAACCGATAAGATGCGCTACCTGAACCGAGTAGCCCGTAGCTGCAGATGCACACACGCCCCAGAACAACCACGTAGTCGTTGATACAAGACCTACTGCAGCTGAAGCGTCGGCACCAAGACTTCCTACCATCGAGGCGTCAATATACTGCATCGCAATAGATGAGATTTGAGCCATGATAGCAGGCACACTGAGATAAGCCGTAAGCATTATCTGTTGCCTCAGCGTCATTTGTTTGCCCTCGCGGATAAGCGCCAGCAGGGCATCGGTCTTGGTTGTTGCCTTCATAAATCTATCAGTACGGCAGTCGTGCGTTTGTTGCCGCAAATATTATCGGATAACTCCTGTCACGCAGAAACGCATGTATTGCTGTCGCTAACCTTTATTTCGCAATCTGCAGGATCCTTGATATTGCTATCGAGAATTATCTCCCCATAGCCGTCAGCGATAATGCTTCCTGTTCGTGGATTCTTCACGCTGGTTATCATTCCATTGACGTGCGCATGTAGGCTGCTGTACTCAAATGCGAGATCACAATCTTTTGCCATTGTGCAGTTTTCCATTACAAGATTGTGAGCATAGCACAACGGCTGCGTTCCAGATATTCTGCAGTTAACGAGACGAAGGTTATGTGAATGCCAACCAAGATATTCACCGCTCAGTTCTGAATCGTAAACAGTTACGTTCTCTGTGTTCCAGAAAGCGTCTTTGGAATCTATAACAGCGTTACGGATAGTCACATTGTTGCAATACTGGAAGGAATAGTTACCCTGTTGGCGATAGTTTTCAATCTGAATATTATCACTATGCATGAAGAGATAGTCAGCATTGGAAACCTCAACGTTCTTTATCACAACATTACGGCAATGCCATAGAGTTTCCTGGGCATCGGGTATGCGAACGTTAACAAGTTCTATACCGTCCATTTCCCTAAACATCTTTGGTGCGTCAACCTGTGTGTCGCTCATCTTAAGGTTCTTCGAATACCATAAGGCAGCACGTGCGCCTTCTGTGAAAAGGCAGTTCTTGACGGTAAATCCGTCAACATGCCAAAACGGATACTTGCCTTCAAAGCGGCATTCGATGGCTTCTATTCCGCTACATTCCTTAAGCGCAGATTCGCCTGCGTGTATGGTTACGCGTTCTAAACATAAGTCGTGCGAAGCGAACAACGGTCGTTCGCCTCCAAATTCTGCATCAGTTATTCTTTTCATTGTCATGTTTACGTTTGTTTTTCTTCTGCAAAGGTAATAAATAAACATATCATTTAATGTAGATAAATTACAGAGATTGTGAACTTTTTTACTGATTGTATGATTTGCAGACATATATTATTATGGTATATACGCCTCACTGCATATTGTCATTTAAGCAATTAACAGCAAAAATATTGCTAGCAACATCCTAGTAAAGGAAATTTGTATTATCTTTGTAAGGACTAAAGCAAACAACAATTTCAAACCTTGTAAAAAATGAAAAAGAATCTGTTATGTATCTGCCTATGTGCATTTCTGTTCATGCCGTGCATTGCGCAGACTATGATTACGCACCCTTGGCAGGGAAAGAGAGTGGCTTATTTCGGCGATTCAATAACCGATCCGAAGAACAGCGCATCAAAGAATAAATACTGGGGACTGCTGCAAGACTGGCTAGGAATAACACCTTACGTCTACGCAGTAAGCGGTAGGCAGTGGAACGATATACCTCGACAGGCAGAGCAACTGAAGGCAGAGCATGGCGATGACTTCGATGCCATTCTTATTTTCATAGGCACTAACGACTTCAACGCAGGCATTCCTGTTGGCGAATGGTATGTGGAAAAACAGGAAAAAGTAATGGCTGGCATTCACGAACAGAAACATCTCGTTGACCGTATGCGCCAATACCCATGCATGAACGACAGCACTTACAAGGGAAGAATAAACATTGCGCTCGACAAGGTGAAGCGTATGTTCCCAACAAAGCAGATTGTTCTGATAACTCCGATACATCGTGCCGGATTCTACAGAAACGATTCCAACTGGCAGCCGACAGAGGATTACCGCAATAAATGTGGCGAATATCTTAAAGAATACATAGACGCGGTAAAGGAAGCAGGCAACATTTGGGCTGTACCTGTTATCGACATGAATGCAGTAAGTGGACTCTATCCTATGATGGATGAGCATGCGCAGTATTTCAACAATGCCGATACAGACCGTCTACATCCTAATGACAAAGGACACGAGCGTATGGCTCGCACGCTGATGTATCAGCTTTTGACTTTGCCATGCGTGTTCTGATAATTTACATAACCACAATAAAACACTATGATTATGAATAAAACAACAAGTCTTATAGCTGCAATCATTGCGCTATTTGCAACGGCACAGCTTTCGTATGCAGCTACAGGCAAGTTCAACGACAGCGAACGCATAAACCGACGCGATTCAATTCTTTCGCTTATAACTGGCGCTAAGATACCTGAAAACACCGTCAGCATAACAAAATTCGGCGCAAAAGGCGATGGTATAAAGGACTGCAAACCTGCATTTGACAAGGCTATGCGAAAGGCAGAGAAACAAGGAGGCATGCATATAACAGTGCCTGCAGGAACATATTACATAAAGGGACCTATCCATTTCACAAGCAATGTGTGTCTTGAAATAATGGAAGGCGCAACGCTGAAGTTCGCTCCCGAACCCGAATACTATCTCCCTATGGTAAAGACTAGCTGGGAAGGCACTTTCGTTCAGAATTATAGCCCGTTCATATACGGCTACAATCTGCATGACGTATCTATCATAGGAAAGGGCGTAATAGACGGCAACGCAAGCACAACATTCGCTACTTGGCGTGCAAAGCAGAAGCCTGCGCAGAAGCTGAGCCGCGACATGAACCATAAGGAAACGCCTGTTGAAGAGCGCAACTTTGGCGAAGGACATTTCCTAAGGCCTCAGCTTATACAGTTTTATGGCTGCAAAAACATTACGCTGGAAGGTGTATTCATAACCAATTCGCCTTTCTGGTGCGTTCATCTTCTGCTGTCAGAGAATATAATATGCCGTAAATTGAGATATGACGCAAAGCTTGTCAACAACGACGGAATAGATCCTGAATATTCACGCAATATTCTTATAGAAGACGTCGAGTTCAATAACGGTGACGATAATGTGGCTATCAAATGCGGAAGAGACAACGACGGTTGGGCAACTGCTATGCCTTCTGAAAACATAATAATCCGCGGCTGCCGATTTAAAGGCCTTCATGCAGTTGTGTTGGGCAGCGAAATGTCTGCTGGAGTGCAGAACGTATTCGTTGAAAACTGCACATACGCAGGCTACTGCAAGCGTGGAATATACATCAAGACAAACCCCGACAGAGGCGGATTCATACGGAATGTGTATGTGAACAACTGCGAATTTGATGAGGTAGAAGACCTTTTCTATGTTACAAGTATGTATGCCGGAGAGGGATTGGACAACACTCATTTCACGACAGTGGAGAATCTGCATGTAGATAATCTTCGTTGCAAAAAGGTTCGCGAGGCAGCTCTCGTTCTGCAAGGCACTAAGGCGAAACCTATAAACAACGTTTCCTTCAACAGAATTGAAGTAGGAGAGGTGAAGAACGCTGTCAGTTTCGATGATGCTATCAATGTTTCTTTAACTGACAGTCATCTTGGAGGAAAGGCAGGAGTGCCTACTCAGATAACGAAGAAGGACAATATCTTCAAATAAAAGCAGATATTCCGAGGTCAATAACAAGCTTCGTTGAACTCTATAAAATACTTAAAAGCGGCAGTCGAAACGATATCTTTATGTTTCGACTGCCGCTTTTACTTGTTGGCAAAGCATGGCTTTGATAAACTCTTTATTTATCGTCTTATTTCTTTTGCTTTACTTGTGCGCCTATAGAAAAGGCTTTTCCCACTTTCTCGCCGAGCTGTAAATAATTATGGTGAACAGGGTCGAATGTTATCAGATTCATCTTTTCTACATCAGGTTTGCCGTCTTCTGCAAGATATTCCTCGTTCACTACGATATTCAAAATCTCTGCTACAATATAATAGCCTGTGTCAGATTCATTGTATTTCTCCTTGATTCTACATTCTAATGTCATAGGGAAGTCAGTGAAAACAGGTGCGTTTACACATTCTGCCTTTGCCACGTTCCAGCCAGTTTTCGCTATTTTCTCAGGCTCGTTCTTTGCGCTGACAATGCCTACATAGTCTGATTCAACCATTGTTTCCTTTGTGGCGAATGTTACAGTAAAATCTCCGCACAGGTTTAAGTTTACGGTTGTGGCATGGCTACCCATAGAAATCATAATCTCATTCTCGTCCCACTGCCCGCCCCAAGCGGCATTCATTGCATTTGGAACACCGTCTTTATCGTATGTTCCGATAATCAATACTGGTTGTGGAAGTACCCACGCTTTTGGTTTAAAGGTTTTCATATTGTTTCTGTTTTTATTTTATATTATTGTTAAATCTGTCTTCTTTCATAGTGGTTTCATTCGCTGTCATGAGCAAAAGACGTTTACAAATATAGCGATATTTATGCAGAAAAAGACGATAAAGCGCGTTTTTTGTATTTAAAAGAATAAATTATTGTTTTTGAAAACAATGTTTTCTGCTGATTATATGTATATTTGCATGTCGCAATTTCTAAGGTTTTGGAAAATAAGGAGTATTGTTTACACCTTTATTTATATGCGCATTAAGAATAAAAGTAATCGAATAACAATTAATATACAGATGATTATGATTAAGAAAATGGTTGTTCTTGCATTTGCTGCACTATTGGCAATGTCTGTAAATGCACAGGCTTTGAAGAAAGTATATGACGAAAACATAAATCCGAATGAGCAGATTGACAATGCAATAGCAAAGGCTAAGCAAAGCGGAAAGTTTGTTGTCTGTCAGGTAGGAGGCAACTGGTGTCCGTGGTGCCTGCGTTTCGCTGATTTCATAACAAACGATACCACTATCAGTAAAGTAATAGACGAGAACTTTGAATACATTCACGTCAATTACAATCCGCGCAAGTCAGCAAGTGCAGAGAAGGCAGAACAAACCAAGACGATGATGAAACGCTTAGGCAATCCTGCACGTTTCGGTTTTCCTGTCTTTGTCGTTCTCGATGAGAAAGGCAATGTCCTGCATATCCAGGACTCCAGCTTCTTAGAGGAAGGCAATAGTTATGACCAGAAGAAAGTGCTTCGCTTCTTCAAGAATTGGACTCCATCCGTTGTAGAATGACGTATGAGTATAAATAGAGTATATTATTGTCTGTTATACTCGTTAATGATTTCTTCAGCCAGATATTGGTCGCTACGACAGTGCATGTCCGCCACGCCATTGTCAATCAGTTCAAAAGATGGTGAGCTGTAGAATATGTCCATGGCTTCTTCGCGTGATACATTTAGACTTTGAGCCACAATCTCTATGATGCGCGCATACTTCATGTCAAGTATAATACGGTTTGCTTCCATATCTTTTATATTTTGATTTCTTTAGACTCAATGAACTTTATGCACCGATCAATGGCAACTTGATTAGTGAAACAGAACTGCTGGTTGGGTTTCTCGTAAATCAAACGTTTCAAAGTTTCTTCTTTAGTCATCTGATTGGAAAAATACAGATCAAGCGTATTGAACACCCTATCATTGGCGATGCCACCACATATCACATCATATTGTTGAGACAAGTCTTCACCAATTCGACAAGCAGCCACGAAATCGAGCCATTCGCTGTCGTAAGCCTCAAAAAGCTTGATGTTCAAGCCCACAGTAGGAGTGTATTCATAGACATTAAGAATACCCTTACGATTTCTCAAAATAAACTTCTGTGCGTAACGTTCTGCTTGTTCTTTAATTACAGTGGCATAGAATCCCTTACCGAAATCCAGATTACTGCGAGAATGCAGGGTGTCGGGCTTATCTACAATTATGTCTGATGCATGATAAATCAGCATGGCTTCACTCCTTTCTCCTGCATAAAATCCAATACATCGTCAACCAAATATTGACGCCCGAAAGTATGCAATATATCATATGCAGGAACCAAATAGCCAGCAATGACATTAGCCTGCTTGAACAACCTGTACACTTCGGCAGGGCTTTTGTGCAGCCTTTCTGCAACGCTGCCTATAGTGAAAGTTACGAATTCTAATATGTTACCATTCATATCAATATCCAATTTGTATTCCTCCTTGTCGAAAGTGTAATTTATGCCGAGATGCAGCTTATCTTCTGACAAAGATACTACATTATTCTGAGAAACATACCGATAAGTTGCGAAAATCGATTTTATTTTCATGTTTTGCTGCTTTACATCCAGGCTTTCCTAAATTAGTTTACAATCGTAATGTTTTTACAAAGATAGCGAATTATTTGCCCATTTGTAAATGTTTTAGTAAATTTGTGCGCAATATCGTGTAGAATATACAGAATCATAGTCAAATGAATAAAAATAATCGTAAAGAACAGCTCTACCATGAAGCGTTCAAACTGTTCCTTTCAAAACCATTTGAAGCCGTAAGCATAACGGATATAGAAGATGCTTCCGGCATGACGCGCGGTGCCATAACATACTATGCAAAAGACAAGATGGGATTGTTCTATTCTGTTGTGAAACACTATTTTGTTGACACGCAGAACTTGAAACATAAGATTGCCAAAACCGAGTTCGGTTCATTGAAAGAATTTATAGATGCGTATGTGAATGGCTGTCAGGAGACTATGGCTCGTTTCGGTGATGTGGATAAATCCGTTCAGAATGCAAGCAGAGCGTACATTGCTTTGATTTTACAGATTTGCAAATATTTTCCAGACTTGCATGCTCAATACCTTGAGAATAGAAATCAAGAAATCATAATGTGGATTGGGGTATTGCAAAAAGCTATCGAAAATAATGAAATCAAGAGCGACATAGACATTATGAATACGGCTCGTAATTTCATGAATATCTTTTATGGTCAATCATACTTAGATTCGTTGTCTATCGGCTTAAACACTGTGGAATTAAGAATGCAGTTAGTGAATCTCTATAAGCTACTCAGAGTTTAGGAATTAATTGCTGAAATATTTATTTTATAGTTTGATTATTACAACAAGCCCCTGATAAACGTATCAAAATCCTTTGAAGAGCCATTCTCTCCTGTGATTTTCTGATACAGACGGTGACGGATGTTTGATATGTCGGATTTGCTTCTTTCGGTCAATATCACCATTTCCGACGGAGAGAAGCCAAGCAATACCAATATACATATCTCATATTCTATGTCTTTCAATGAATGTTTGTGGGCTATAGTTTTCAATTCTGGCACTTCGTCGTAAATGAAGTCTTTCATTTCCTGCCATTCTTTCAATGATGGAGACATCAGTTCTTTGTTTGCCAAACGATAGAATCTTTGTGTTATCGGATTGTCTGTAAACGCCTTTCCTTTATTTAATGGACAGATATCTTTTGCGAAACGATATTGCTTTCGGTTTCGATTCTTAATCTTAATAAACCTTAATTCCGCAACACTATAGTTTAACATTATTTATAAGTGCCTGAGCA
>JAUNIZ010000339.1 GCA_030523165.1 Prevotellaceae bacterium | reverse complement strand
TGAACAAAACAAATAAAACAAGTCGATATTAGACGTTTTTCATCATTACATATATAATAAAGAAAAGTTTTTCACGAATTAATTTGCAAAGAAACAAATAAATGATTATCTTTGCAGTTCTCATTGAAAACAAACGCACTTTATTGAAGCTAAATAGCTGTTTATTTCGGGGTTGACTGGATTTGAGGTTTTCTCATGGTAAATAACCGAAAAGATAATCCAAAGAAATCAACCAAAAGATAAGTGTTTATTAGGGATTTGGAAGGTTTGTACTCATTTTAAAATTTTCCATTTTCTTACAATATTACTTTTGTTTTCCGACTTTTGTCCACACATTGTCCACACATTTGAAGTTCGTAACTTTGCGTCATAACATTAAAATATTGATTATGGCAAAAAAGAAATTGTATCAGACAGCTGAAGAAATAATAGCTGGTTATTGCCTGACTACAGGCAAGGTGCATCGTAAGGTTTACCTCATCGGCAGACCTTTAAAGACTGGTAATGTGTCATTGGTGCGTTACCATAGTAATGGTAGTGGAAAGTTTCGTGTACGTGAACGTGAAACCACAGGGGTAATTCTATGCAAAGAGACAGATTATTCCATTAAGCTTGAGAACGAGGAGAAACTTCGTTTGCAACAAGTGGTATGTGATACGATAAATGCAGATCTGGAGCGTGAAGAGGCAGACTTCAAACCACTGCCTAAGATGAAAGTTTCTTTGTCTGAATATGCAAGGGAACTGGGTGAGCGTTCATTGAAAAAAACAGGCAATCGTCATAGCACCTATTCTTCCATGAACTCACTTGCTCAGCATGTAGAATTGTTCCGTCCACATAGTCAACTTGGAGATATTGATAAGAAATGGTGTCTTCTCTTCATTGATTATCTCAAGCGTAAAGCTTTGAATCTGAACTATCAGAGATCTAAAGACCCGAATAAGCGCAAAGAGGTAGTAATAGGTCAGAATTCCCAGAACCGACTCATTGCGACTCTTAACAATGCATTGAATACGGCTGTTCGAGAATCTTTGATTACTCACAATCCTGTAAACGATTTGGATTCAAAAGAGAAGGTGCCAGCAAAGAAAGGAACTAGAGAGTTCTTATCACAGAAAGAAATTAATATGCTGATCAATACACCATTTACCCATGGCCGTTATGATATCAAACCATCTTTCTTGTTTAGTTGCTACACTGGACTTCGCTGGAGTGACCTAAAAGCGATAACGAAGAATGACATTCATAGTGACGAGAATGGTCGTTATATTGATATTATTATGATTAAGACCAAACAACACCTAAAGGTATACGTACCTCAGGTAGCATTGAATTTGCTGCCCCATACGGTTGGTAACGTACCATTGTTCCGTCTTCCCAAAAACGATTATGCCAATGGGCAATTGGCTCTTTGGATTAAGGATGCTGGTATAGAGAAAAAGATTACATATCATGTCTCGAGTCACAACAAAATCTTTTATTGATTGAATATCAACGAATTAAGTATTACAAAGAATGTAACTGCTAACGATTTAGAAACGAGCTATATTCTTTTTCTTTCACAACTTTGCAATATACAAAGAACGCTTTGATTTCGAGTGC
>JAUNIZ010000128.1 GCA_030523165.1 Prevotellaceae bacterium | reverse complement strand
ATGCAATTAACATTTATCATTTGCTTAATGCTATCGTGCCTGTTTCCTACTGTATGTTACAATTGTATAAATATTCATATTTCTGAATAAATATACAATCCCGTTTTTCTGAAATCATGACAAACGATTTTTGCGAAATAGATATTTCACTACTGTCAGAAAGGGTTGTTTTGTGTAAAAAACGGTGTTTTTACAAATTATCATACTGATTTTTGGCAATTATCCATAGGATAACCGGTCATAAATGCCGCAGTAATTCTTGTAAACATGGCGTTTTCTAATCGAAAAAGTGGCAGTTACATACGGTTTTAGCCTATTTTATCCTTTTAAATTATGCACATAATACAACGGGAACGCCATAAATGTCTGACTGAAAACGCTTTAATTATGCACACATTTTAGACCTGTTTTTGCAACCACGGAGCATTTAATTTTAAAACGATGCCCTTCTCTGCGCGTTAACTGTATTATTTTCGTTTTTTCGTAAACACGCATTTTTGCATAAATATGCAGAATTACGTGTAGGAGGTTAGTTTTCCTATATTCCTTATTCTATCTTACTATCTCAATGTTTAGTTATCTTAATTCCTCTTTATTCATACGAACCCATTCATCCCAGTCTTCGTCTAATGCTTTTAGCAGTGGGCTATCTGGATGTATATTTAATAGTTCTGACAAACATGCCTTTGCTTTTTTCTCTCCATCGCGCAGATATATTGCTTTTATCTTGTTAATAGCCATATCTTCGTTGTACTTGTCGTTCAATGATTTGTCACAAACGGCAATGGTCTTTTCTATGTAATAATCAGCCGAATCTTTATTATGTTCTTTTATGTATTTTACCGACAAAAATGTAAGTCGCAAAGGATTGTCTTCTGGAAGACTCATAACAGAATGCTCTGCGTCTGCCATAGCCTCATTCATGCGGCCCAATGAAGCAAGAATTATCGAGCGTTGCTGATAATAATGTCTTTTATAGATTTCCGCAGTATCAATACTAAGCAAGTAGCCAGAAATTTTAAATGCATTTTCAAGCATTACCGTGTCATTATGAAGAGTTCCCTCAATCACTAATTCGTCTAAACTGTCACGAAGTTTATTGAGATCTTTTTTATTCTGTCCTGTGGAGCATCCCATAGACAATACGAAGACAACACAAATATACAATAACTTATTCATAGAAACTTATTAGCTTTTTATTTAATTTGAATTTTCTAATTGTATAAGTGGACAAGAAACTCAAGAACTAATGTCTTTAACTTCATTTTAAGCTATCTCTAGAGAACTTCTTCCTTCCTAACTCCTTACTTCCTAAACTTCTTAAGATTATCAACTTAAACAATCTCCCCGTACAAGTCAAATTCCTCGGCATCGGTAATCTTGACGTTGTAGAAAGCGCCTGTGCGAAGTTTCTTGGCTGCAACAGGAATAAGAACCTCGGGGTCAACTTCTGGCGAACAGAATTCCGTTCTGCCTACGTAATAGTCGCCCTCCTTGCGGTCTATGATGACCTTCATTACACGGCCTATTTTCTCCGCCTCAATCTCTGCGCTTATCTGCTGCTGAATGTCCATAAGACGGTCGAGGCGCTTCTGCTTCACATCGGCAGGTATGTCGTCAGCGTAATGGTTTGCTCCGTATGTGCCCTCCTCTTCTGAATATGTAAACGCTCCCATGCGCTCAAAACGTGCCCAACGTGTGAACTCCACTAGCTCCTCAAAGTCAGCGTCTGTCTCGCCAGGGAAACCTACCATGAGGGTTGTGCGAATGTGTATGCCTGGCACTTCCTTGCGGATGCGCTCTATAAGTCGGTATGTTTCGTCTTTGGTTATATTACGGTGCATGCGCGAGAGCATGTTGTCGGATATGTGCTGAAGGGCAATGTCGAGATACTTGCAAACATTTGGCTTCTCGCGTATCACGTCAAGAAGTTCATAGGGGAAATCGGTTGGATAGGCGTAATGAAGGCGAATCCACTTGACGCCCTGTATGTCTGCCATATCACTAATAAGGTCGCTTATATGTCGCTTGCCGTCAATGTCGAGTCCGTAGTAGGTCAGTTCCTGTGCAATGACCTGAAACTCCTTTACGCCAGATGCTACAAGCTCTCTCACCTCTTGCAGTATTTCTTCTTTCGGTCGGCTTGTATGGTGACCTGTAATGATAGGAATGGCGCAGTAGGCGCAACGGCGGTCGCAGCCTTCGCTAATCTTGACATAGGCATAGTGACGAGGCGTGGTTATCATGCGCTTGCCGTCACACGCCATTACCTCTGCCTTGCCCAAGTCTTTCAGAAGCTGCTTGTAGTCGAACTTGCCGTAATACTTGTCTACCTGAGGTATCTCCTTTTCCAGCTCGCCACGATATCTCTGTGAAAGGCATCCCATGACAAATAGCTTCTTAAGACGGCCTTCTTCCTTTGCCTGAACGAACTCCAGAATGGTATTGATGCTTTCTTCCTTTGCCGCCTCGATAAAGCCGCAAGTGTTGATGACGGCAATCTCTCCTTGAGGATTCTTGCTGTCGTGGGTACATTTATAGCCGTTGGCCTCGAACTGCTTCATGAGAATCTCGCTGTCAACAAGATTCTTTGAACAGCCCATAGTAATGAAATCTATCTGATTTTTCTTCACCTTGATTGTTTTTAGCATATACATGGTCTACACACCTATAATGCTTGCGCGCTATAGGCTGTCAAGCCGTAAAAACCAAGCTCCGTATATTACCGTTATTCTTGCAAAAAGAAATACTGACAAAGGCAGCCTATCCGAACAGAGAATCGACAAACTGCGTCTTGTTGAATAGTTGCAAATCTTCCATTCCCTCGCCCAAGCCGATGTATTTCACAGGAACCTTTAGCTGGTCGGAAATGCCGATAACGACACCGCCCTTTGCCGTTCCGTCAAGCTTGGTAATGGCAAGGCTTGTTATCTGGGTTACGGCAGAGAACTGCTTGGCTTGCTCAAAGGCGTTCTGACCTGTGCTGCCGTCAAGCACAAGCATCACTTCGTCAGGTGCCTCAGGCAAAACTTTCTTCATTACGTCTTTAATTTTCTTGAGCTCGTTCATCAGTCCAACCTTGTTGTGCAGACGCCCTGCGGTGTCAATAATCACCACATCGGCATTGTTTGCCTTGGCAGAGCTTAGTGTGTCGAAAGCCACGCTGGCAGGGTCTGAACCCATCTGCTGCTTCACGACAGGTACGCCAACACGCTCGCCCCATATACAAAGCTGCTCTACGGCTGCCGCACGGAACGTGTCAGCTGCACCTAGATAAACCTTCTTGCCTGCCTTCTTGAACTGATAAGCAAGCTTGCCTATGGTGGTGGTCTTGCCCACTCCGTTGACGCCTACCACGAGAATGACGTATGGCGTATGGTCAGAAGGCAAATCCCAGTTCTCGTTGTCTGTGGTATTATTCTCCGCCAACAATGCGGCAATCTCCTCGCGCAGAATACCGTTAAGCTCTGACGTGGAAACATACTTGTCTCTTGCCGCACGTTCCTCTATACGGCGAATAACCTTCAGTGTAGTGTCGACACCGACATCAGACGTGATAAGCACCTCTTCCAAGTTGTCCAAGACGTCATCGTCAACCTTTGTCTTGCCAGCAACAGCTCTTGCTATTTTCGAAAAAACGCTCTGCTTGGTCTTTTCCAGACCCTTGTCAAGTGTCTCTTTCTTGTTCTTGTTGAATAATCCAAATAGTCCCATATTGCAATATTTGCCTACAAAATTAGTAAATAGAACTCACATCTACAACAAAAAAGACCGCAAAAATCATTGCGGTCTTCTTAAAATACTATGATTGTATGAATTTAGTTCTTAAAGAAATCCTTAACAGCCTCATTAGGAACCATCTGCTCATCGAAAATGTAAGCGCCAGTCTTAGGGCTCTTTACCATTTTGATAACCTTTGTATAAGCGCGACCATCCTTAGAACCTTCGTGGAGGGTAGCGACGGTTTTCTTTGCCATTTTATATAACCTTTAAATTGTTATTATTTAATCTCCTTGTGAAGAGTCATCTTCTTCATGATAGGATTATACTTCATCAACTCCATTCTCTCAGGAGTATTCTTGCGGTTCTTGGTAGTAACGTAACGGCTTGTGCCTGGAAGTCCGCTGTTCTTCATCTCAGTGCACTCAAGTACAACCTGAACTCTATTACCTTTAGCTTTCTTTGCCATCGTGCTTATTCTCCTATAACTTTAATATCTTTCCAATCGCAATAGCCTTTGGCAACAGCATACTTAAGAGCTGCATCCAAGCCTACTTTGTTAATCATACGCAAGCCAGCAGCGCTGATTTTCAAGCTTATCCAGCACTGTTCTTCTACATAGTAGAACTTCTTGCTGAAAAGGTTCACGTCAAAGCTGCGCTTTGTGCGGTGCTTTGAGTGAGATACATTATTTCCGATCTGGGCTTTTTTTCCTGTTATTTGACAAATCTTCGACATTGCTATCTACTTTTTTCTTTAAATTTTGATACTTATTCCAAACAGAGTGCAAAATTACTAACTTTTTCTGAATAAGCAAAATATTTTCGTGAATAATATAGCAATTATTTTTTTTTAACGCCCATGAAAGCTATTGCGTTGAGCAGTTACCGCCAAAGAATCATTTTTCTTCGGCTTCTTCCTTGTCTTCAAGACGCTCTTTTATGTAGTCGAGGAACAGATGGAGCGACTTGCTTGTAGCGTTGGCAAGGTTCATGTCGCGACCCTCGTCTTCCTCTAGTTTCATAGTTACTACATCGTCAGCGCTGCCACAAGCTATCCATATTGTGCCAACAGGGTTCTCTGCAGTGCCTCCTCCAGGACCAGCTATGCCTGTTGCCGATATGGCGTAGTCTACGTTGAGTGCCTTTACTGCGCCTTTCACCATAGCAATGGCTACTTCCTCGCATACGGCAGTTTTCTCTTCCAGAAGGTCATGGTCTACTCCAAGAAGCTTTTCCTTTATTTCGTTAGTGTATGACACTATACTTCCCTTGAAATAGTTTGACGCGCCTGGCATAAGTATAATAGCCTCGGCTATGCGGCCTCCTGTACAGCTTTCTGCCGTACCCATTGTCTTGCCTTTCTCCCAGATAAAGCTGCTTATCTCTCTGCTTAAGATTTTATTCTCGAAAACCATATTCTTTTTATTGTAATTTTGTGATTTTGTAATGTTATGATTACGGAACGTCTTTATTGAATGAACGTTGTTTTAACAGTAATATTGTAGTTACTGGAACGTAACTTTTGAAAATGCGGGCTTGTCAATCGAGCAGAAATCCTTGTCAAGATATTTGTAGTAGCCCGTAATGCCTATCATTGCCGCATTGTCGGTGGTATAGCTGAACTTCGGTATGTATATCGTCCAACCGTATTTCTTTGCATGTTCGTGGAACGAGTTTCTGAGTCCGTTGTTTGCGCTCACTCCTCCTGCCACAGCCACATGCTTTATGCCTGTCTGCTTCACAGCAAGCTTCAGTTTCTTCATCAGTATGTCGACAATGGTAAACTCAAGGCTTGCCGCAAGGTCTTCCTTATGATGCTCCACAAAGTCAGGGTCGTCTTTTATCCACTCACGCAAGCTGTAGAGGAACGATGTCTTCAAGCCGCTGAAACTATAGTTGAGTTCTGGGATATGCGGTTCGGCAAACTTGTATGCATGAGGATTGCCCTGACGCGCCAGCCTGTCTATTATCGGGCCGCCAGGATAGCCCAAGCCCATTACCTTTGAGCATTTGTCTATAGCTTCGCCTGCAGCATCGTCAATGGTCTGTCCCAACACCTGCATGTCGTTGTAGGCGTTTACCTTCACTATCTGCGAGTTGCCTCCGCTTACAAGCAAACACAAGAACGGCAAAGGTGGAGCTGACTTGTCGTTGTCGCTCTCCTTTATGAAATGTGCCATTACATGACCTTGCAGATGGTTTACATCTATCAGCGGAATGTTCAGCGAACGGGCAAAGCCTTTGGCAAAGCTTACGCCTACAAGCAACGAACCCATAAGCCCTGGGCCTCGTGTAAAGGCTACTGCCGACAGTTGTTCCTTGGTTATGCCTGCACGCTTCAAGGCTTGGTCGACAACAGGCACTACATTCTGCTGATGTGCTCGTGAAGCCAACTCTGGAACAACGCCTCCGTAAGCCTTGTGAACGTCTTGCGATGCCGTTACGTTGCTCAGCAGAACACCGTTGCGCAGCACTGCTGCCGAGGTGTCGTCACAGCTCGACTCTATACCTAATATATATATATCTTCTCTATCTTCCATACCTTCCGTTAATATGTCAGTATCTCTAGGCCATGCTCAGTCATCAGGAACGTATGCTCCCACTGTGCGCTTGGCTTCTCGTCACCAGTAATGACTTCCCAGCCGTATTCGTCTTCAGCGTCAATGAACACATGCCATGTGCCCATGTTTATCATCGGCTCTATTGTGAATACCATGCCTGGCACTAACAGCATGCCCGTTCCTCGGTGTCCGAAATGCAGCACTTCGGGGTCTTCGTGGAACTTCAAGCCTACTCCATGTCCACACAAGTCTCTCACTACTCCGTAATGATATTTTTCTGCATATTTCTGTATGGCATGGCCTATGTCGCCTACAAAGCTGTATGGCTTTGCCGCCTCTGCTCCGACCTCAAGACATTCCTTTGCCACACGCACAAGCTGTTCTTTCTCAGGAGTTGTCTTGCCGATAATGAACATTCGCGAGGCATCGGCATAGTAGCCGTCAAGTATCGTGGTGAAATCTACGTTAACGATGTCGCCTTCCTGCAGCACGTCTTCTTCCTTTGGTATTCCGTGACACACCACTTCGTTTATGCTTGTGCACACGCTCTTAGGGAAGCCCTCGTAGTTGAGACAGGCTGGCACGGCATTATGCGAAACGCAATAGTCGTAGCAGATCTTGTCTATCTCCAGTGTGTTCATGCCCGCATGGATATTCTTCGCCACTTCGTCAAGAACGCCTGTATTAACCACACCGCTCTTGCGTATGCCTTCTATCTGTTCTGGCGTCTTTATGAGGTCACGGGTAGGCACAAGCTTGCCCTTGTTCTCCCAATACATTACCTTCTTGTCGAGTTCTGTTATCGGTTGACCAGAAAGGCAGTGCCATCTTTTCTTCTTCTTGAACATTTTATCAATATATTTTAAAACCTTGCAAAGGTAGTAAATTCTTGTCTTACAGATGTTCTTTCAGACATTATTTTTGTCTGTAAAAAGTCATCTTACAGTTTTCAACAGTTCCTTTAAATCGCCTGTCCAGTCAGAGCCGTTCTCTGGACAAAGAGTGTGCAGACCAAGGTTTGCCGCTGCTGCCACATTTCTAGGACCATCGTCTACGAATACAGATTCTTCGGGATTGATGTTTTCGCTTTCCATAACCGTGCGGAAGAACTTCTCGTTAGGCTTCATTACTCCGAGCTTAAAGCTTAGATAAAGCGCATCGAAATAGTCATAAAGCGACTTTCCGTTGCCGTCAAACTCTTCGCTCAGCCCCCAGCTCATCATGAACGGATTGGTGTTTGAAAGCAGAACGAGGCGATAACCCTGTGCACGAAGTTCCTTAAGAAAATCAAGATTGCGCTGAGGAACTTCCCAACGGTAGCCTAGCCATGCATGCTTGTACTCATCAAACGTAAGCTCTCTGCCTACTAGCTTGCTCAGTTCTCTGCGGAAATCTTCTGCCGTTATCTTTCCTTCTTCAAGGTCACCGAAGATGCCCGACTGTGTATATGGGTCCAACTGGCGTTCAGCGTCTTTCAGTCCAAGTGCCTTAAAGCGTTCCAATGCCTGTGGCTGACTGATTGTCATTATCACACCACCCAAATCGAATATTATATTCTTTATCATGCTTGCTGTTCTTATATAATAATGTGTAATTATGCTTTATGTATTTATTAATGTGTATATCTTAGAAGTTCTTTCTCGCACGATCCATTTCTCTGCGGTCTTCCTTTTCTTTCAACGTCTGTCGCTTGTCAAACTCCTTCTTTCCCTTTGCAAGCGCAATGTCCACCTTTGCCCTGCCTTTACCGTCAATGAACACCAGCGTTGGCACTATCGTGAAGCCCACTTGCTTTGTAGCCTCTTGTAGCTTGTGTATTTCACGTTTCGTCAGAAGGAGCTTACGGTCGCGTTTTGCCTCATGGTTGTTGTACGAGCCGAAGAAATAGGGCGATATGTTCATGCCCTTTACCCATACCTCTCCATTGTTGATATAGCAGAAGCTGTCTACAAGACTAGCCTTGCCTTGACGGATTGACTTTATCTCCGTTCCTGTAAGGACGATTCCTGCCGTATATGTCTCAACGAAAAAGTATTCAAACGATGCTTTCTTGTTGCGTATGCTGACGGGGCTTTTCTTCCTAAGTAATTCCTCTTCCTTGTTCATAATCTCATTCTGTTATCTCCGCAAAGCGGTCTATGTGTTCGTCTATGTAATGTGCCACCATGCTTGTCCATGTTTCTTCATTCTCAACGAACTTGTCGTCAAGGTCATCGAAGCCTGAATATCGTTCAAACATAGCCATAAACTCCTCGTCTGAACAGTCCTTCTCTATCGCTTCATGGTGCTTGTAATACAGGCTCCTTGCCTTGTTCACAAGACTTGCCAGCTCGCTAATCCCCCACTCTCTCACGGCCTTTGCAAACGGATTCATGAAAATAAAACCTCCGTAGCCGTTGTGTATCAGTTGTACAAAGCCACCGTCCATCACCTCTTCTTGTAGGTAATGGTATGCCAAAAGGGTTATCTGGTCAGCATTCAGCATGCCCATAGTATCGGCATTCAACTGACCGCCAACACAGTAGAGTGTAGCGTCAACAAAAACCTTTACAAACTCATCCATTCCGTTCTCGGCAGCCTTACGCAAATCAGCGTCTTTTACATTGACGATATTCATAGATTGCTATTCTTTAATATAATACATCCGAAACATGGCACTATATGTGCAGCTTATCTTGGGTTGCAAAGATACTGCAAAAACGGCTTATATACAAATAAACAAACAAATAAAAGCACATTCGTCATGTGTAAAGAACCCACAAGACTAATGTTTCTCTTCTACTGCTTTCTTTTCATCATATATCTTTGCCACAAGTTCGCATGCCGTCTCAAAGCCCATGCTGCCAGTATTTATCATGATGTTGTAGTTATGAGGCTCACCCCATTTCTGCGACGTATAGTACTGATAGTGATTAATACGCTGACGGTTAACGCTTTCTATTTCTGTCTTTGCCGTTTTAGGGTCAAGGTTATACTCAGCAACTCCTCGTTTAGCGGCATCGTCTACGTCTGAATAACAAAACACTTTAATAAGCGATGACGATGGTATGTCTTTAAGTATATAGTCACCGCATCGACCTATTATCACGCATGATTCTTCCTTTGCAATCTTTCTTATTACACGACTTTGTGCCACGAATATGGCATCTGAAGGACTAAGACCTTTCTCTATCGGAGCACCGTAGTCACGAAGGATTATATTCATCAGATAGTTTGAAGACATTCTCTGTTCATTCTCCGATATATATTGCTCACTATAACGGCTTTCCTTTGCAGCCATTGAAATAATTGACTTGTCGTAGAACTTTATTCCGAGCCGTTTGGCAAGCATTTCTCCAAGTTGATGACCTCCACTGCCATATTCACGTGTAATGGTTATCACTACTGGATGTGCCTCTGTATCAGCCGTTTCCACTGCTTCCGCCTTGTCATACAGCCAGCCGTCAAGTACCCTCCAATATGGATATACAAAGTGTGAAACAGGACCTACTAGCAAGGCTGCTGCCACTGTGCCTTCTCTAACGCCTTGAATTCCGTCCATAAAACATAGCGACAATATACAGGCTATGACAACGAGGGACACATCGAAACATACCTTAACGAATCCGAACTCTTTGTTCGTGAACTTGGAAATCACATGTACAAGATACTCTCCCGTAACCATAGTTACGTCTGCCTTCACTTCAAGGCTTATGCCCAAACCCAACAAGAAGCAACCAACCAACAATGACAGCAACTTTAACAGATATAATTCTGGTGAAAGCCACGACAGAAGAACGTTCATTGATATGTCTATAAACAATCCGAACACGATACACACAGGTATCTGATTTATCAAGTCGAACTTCTTCTCGATAATCTCCTGACGTGTCATCATCGTCATCTGCATAAGTATCAGTACAAGGCTCATGTATATTGTGTACTGACCCATTGTCAATGGTGTGAACAGACTTAAAACATATGGAATACTTGAAATAGGCGATGTACCCAACAGGGCCTTGGTGATTAGCGCAACACTGAAAGCGTTAATAAGAACAGAAACAAAGAACAAAAAATATCTCCTGAACAATTCTCTTTTACTCATACCTCAAACAATTTTTATATCGGAATGCAAAATTAATAAAAATTTTCGATTATT
>JAUNIZ010000127.1 GCA_030523165.1 Prevotellaceae bacterium | reverse complement strand
GAAAAATTTCTCTATTTTTACTGAGTATGTTGACACCATGACTGGAAGAGTAGACACGTTCCTGATTTAGCATACATCCATGTCTACCAAATCAGTCAAAAACAGTCTCGTCTAGCAGTATGTCAGTATATCAGTTTAATTTTTTCAGAACTAAAAAACCCTCTCCATAATTGCAAAGAAAACATCTAAACCCGTCAATACATGTTTTTTGCGCCGCGCGTATGAAAACAAAACATAGCTTTCCATTGAAGAAAAATATATTTTCCGCATGCGAAAGCATAGGTTTTTCTAACGGAAACAAATCATAAATATTGCTTACAATACCGCTTATATATAGCAAAATACAAAATACTTCATAATCTTAACAAATAATAACTGATTAGCGACTCTAGAAATTTGGTAGTATGGAATTTTCTTTGTAAATTTGCAATGTGAACGATGAATGACTGAAGTCAGAAGGCCAATGACCAAGGGAATCGGAAATTCACATAGCGCGCTAACCGAGAGAACGAAAAAACATTATTAACAACAAAACTTTAAAAAATTAGAATCATGACAACATTAGGAACGTTTTCGTTAAGCCAAATGAATAATGCCAAGCTTGCTTGAGCATTATCATGGCGAGAAAAGGTCGAATGAAATTCAACGTTTTCGTTAAGCCAAATGAGCAGAGCCGAGCATGCTCGAGCTATGCCATGGCGAGAAAAGGTAGGATGAAATCCAACATTGAATTTCAAGAAGTACAAGAACGCTAACGCTAGTTCTGGTTACACTGGGGATAGATAGCAGATTGGCAAATTTGGGGTTATCTTTTGCCATATACCGATTTTTATTTGTATTTTTGCAAAAAATATATCGAACACCTATATGCCCGAAAACAAGAAAACACGAACTATAGATAATAACTACGTTCACCTTCAGCCACAGGCTACTGATATTGAGCGTATTGTGCTTGGCGCACTCATGATTGACAAAGACGCTTTCTCCGTCGTAAGCGAGATATTGCGCCCTGAAACGTTCTACGAACCACGTAACCAGAAGATATATAAAGCCATTCAAAGTCTGAGTATCGAGGAAAACCCGATAGACATCATGACCGTAACGGAACAGCTGAAGAAGCAAGGCGACCTTGACAGCGTAGGGGGACCGGCTTATATTCTTGAACTCAGCTCGCACGTGGCTTCTTCTGCCAATATAGAGTATCATGCCAAGATTCTTGCTCAGAAGTCGTTGGCGCGCCAGTTGATATCGTTTGCAAGCGTGATAGAGACAAAGGCTTTCGACGAGACGGTTGACGTAGACGAACTGATGCAGGAGGCGGAAGGCTCGCTTTTTGAACTCTCGCAAAAGAACATGCGCCAGGACTATACGCAGATTGACCCAGTTGTGAAGCAGGCTGTGGAGATATTGCAGAAGGCTGCTGCAAACAAGGGTGGTCTTACGGGGCTGCCTACAGGATATACGAAGCTTGACGACTATACTTCGGGGTGGCAGAAGAGTGACTTGGTGATTATAGCAGGGCGACCCGCCATGGGTAAGACATCGTTTGCGTTGTCGCTGGCTAAGAACATTGCCGTTGACTATAATGAACCGATAGCCTTCTTCTCTCTCGAAATGAACAACGTTCAGCTTGTGAACCGTCTTATCTCGAATGTATGCGAGATAGAGGGAAAGAAGATTCTGAACGGTCAGCTTGACGACGAAGAATGGAGCAGGCTAGACAAGAAGGTGGGCAGACTGCAGACTGCACCTATATATATAGACGACACTCCGGGCATGTCAATCTTTGAACTCAGGACAAAGGCAAGGCGACTTGTAAGGGAGAAGGGCGTGAAGATAATAATGATAGACTATCTGCAGCTGATGAACGCCAGTGGAGCGCGCTTTGGCAGCCGTCAGGAAGAAGTGTCAACGATTAGCCGTTCGCTAAAAGGGCTTGCCAAGGAACTAGATATTCCTGTGCTGGCACTGTCGCAGCTTAACCGTACCGTTGAAGGGCGTGAGGGTCCTGAAGGCAAGCGACCGCAGCTGAGTGACCTCCGCGAATCTGGAGCCATCGAGCAAGATGCCGACATGGTGCTGTTTGTGCATCGCCCGGAATATTACCGTATATTTACTGATGAGAAGGGCAATGACCTGCACGGCAAGGCACAGATAATAATAGCCAAGCATCGTAAGGGTGGCACAGGCGACGTGCTGCTTGAATTCCGTGGCGAGTTTACCCGTTTCGACAACCCTAACGAATCGTATCGTTCACCTGTGGCTGGCGGCGAGATTATCGGTTCGAAAATGAACGGTGACGACGCTCCGTTGCCGCCTCCACCGATAGACACCGTTGTGCCTTTCTAATAATCATAATATAAATAATGTATATGAAAAGACTTTCAATTTTATTGTTTTCGTGCTTGTTCTGCATCGGCATCATTGCCCAAAGCCGTGAATCGGTGTCGATACTAGGCGATTCTTATTCAACGTTTGAAGGCTATATGACACCTTCTACAAACGAGCTATGGTATTATGCAAAGCCTGGCGAGAGAACAGATGTCACTGACGTTAGCGAGACATGGTGGCACAAGTTTATCAAGGAAAACGGCTACAAGCTGTGCGTGAACAACTCGTATAGCGGAGCTACCATCGGCTATTACGGCTATAACGGCAACGATTACACTGACCGTTCGTTCATAACGAGAATGAACAACCTTGGTTGCCCTGACATTATCTTCATCTTCGGAGGAACAAACGACAGCTGGGCAAAGGCACCGATAGGAGAGTATCAGTATGACAATTTCCGCAATGACGATTTCTTCACCTATCGCCCTGCATTGGCTTATCTGCTGAAATCAATGAAAGACAGATATGTGAATGTTGACATTTACTTTATTATAAACAGCGGTCTGTCTGAAGAAATTACCGCTTCGACAATCGAAATCTGCAACCACTATGGCATAAAATATATCAGACTGCATGATATAGACAAGAAAAACGGTCACCCTTCTATTAAGGGACATGCCATGATTGCAGAGCAAATAAAGGAACGTTTTCGTTAAGCCAAATGAGCAGAGCCGAGCATGCTCGAGCTATGCCATGGCGAGAAAATGTAGGATGAAATCCAAGAATTAGGCAAAAAATAGCACGATTGTTATAATCTGATATATTTTTACGTAAATAAATAATAAATTATTTGTCAGATTAAATATAAATCACTAACTTTGCATCCGATTTAAAAATACTAAGGTATAATGATACAGAACATTAACATTTTGCACATTATTATTCTACGACTACAATATGTGGGCGGAAGTGAGAAGGTGTGGCCTTGAATGTGGATGTTTCATAAAATAAACCTTTCTCACTTATGTGTGCGAAAGGTTTTTTTATTGACCGATTAAATAATAAACAAAACAATAAAATGAGCGACAGATTATTTATTTTTGATACTACACTTCGAGATGGCGAACAGGTGCCTGGATGCCAGCTTAATACGGTAGAGAAGATTCAGGTGGCTAAGCAGCTTGAACATCTTGGAGTGGATGTTATTGAGGCAGGTTTCCCTATATCAAGCCCAGGAGATTTCAATTCTGTTATTGAAATATCCAAGGCTGTAACATGGCCTACGATATGCGCGCTGACACGTGCGGTAGAGAAAGATATAGATGTGGCTGCAGAATCATTGAAATACGCTAAGCACAAGCGTATTCATACAGGTATCGGAACAAGTGATTCACACATCAAATACAAGTTCAACAGCAATCGTGAAGAAATAATAGAGCGTGCCGTTGCAGCGGTGAAATATGCCAAGAAGTATGTCGAGGATGTTGAGTTCTATGCAGAAGACGCAGGAAGAACAGACAACGAATATCTTGCGCGTGTGGTAGAAGCTGTCATCAAGGCAGGTGCTACAGTAGTGAATATACCAGACACTACAGGCTATTGTCTGCCAAGCGATTACGGTGCAAAGATTAAATATCTTGTTGAACATGTTGACAACATCGACAAGGCAACAATCTCAACCCATTGCCACAATGACCTGGGCATGGCTACGGCAAACACTCTGAGTGGCGTTCTCAATGGCGCGCGTCAGGTAGAGGTAACCATTAACGGCATTGGCGAACGTGCAGGAAATACGTCGCTTGAGGAAGTGGCAATGATTCTGAAATGCCACAAATATCTCGGCATAGAGACAAATATCAACACGACAATGATTTACCCTACTAGCCGTATGGTAAGCGGATTAATGAATATGCCAGTGCAGCCGAACAAGGCAGTTGTAGGAAGAAATGCATTCGCACATTCAAGCGGCATACACCAGGACGGTGTTCTCAAGAACGTTGACACATACGAGATAATGAATCCTAAGGATGTTGGTCTTGACGACAATTCAATCGTGCTTACAGCTCGTAGCGGAAGAGCAGCATTGAAGTATAGGCTCAGTGTGCTTGGCGTAAATATAGAAAACGAAGAGAAACTCGACAAGATATATCAGAATTTCCTGAAGCTCGCAGACAAGAAGAAGGAAATAAACGACGACGATGTTCTTATGCTCGCTGGAGCCGACAGGGCAGATGCACATTCTGTTAAGCTCGACTTCCTGCAGGTTACTACAGGCATGGGTGTAAAGAGCGTTGCAAGCATAGGCTTGGATATATCTGGCCAGAAGTTTGAAGAAGCTTCAACGGGTAACGGCCCTGTAGACGCTGCAATTCGCGCCCTGAAGAAGATTATTCAGAAGCACATGGTTCTGAAGGAATTCACTATCCAGGCTATCAGCAAAGGCTCTGACGACGTGGGCAAGGTGCACATGCAGGTAGAGTATAACGGAAACGTATATTACGGTTTCGGTGCCAACACCGACATTGTAACGGCATCGGTAGAAGCGTATATAGATTGTATAAACAAATTCAAATTGTAAAACAAGGAACAAGATTATGAACACTCTGTTTGATAAGATTTGGGATAAACACGTAGTGCAGATAGTAGAAGACGGCCCTACACAGCTTTATGTTGACCGTCTGTATTGCCATGAGGTAACATCGCCTCAGGCGTTCTCAGGAATGAGAGAGAGAGGGCTTAAATGTTTTCGCCCTAATCAGATATATTGTATGCCAGACCATAATACGCCTACTCATGACCAGGACAAGCCTATTGAGGACCCTGTATCAAAGAAGCAGGTAGAGACGCTTGAAAGCAATGCAAAGGATTTTGGCTTGACATATTACGGAATGATGGACAAGAACAATGGCATCATTCACGTAGTCGGACCAGAGAAGGCGCTTTCGTTGCCAGGCATGACTATCGTTTGCGGCGACTCTCACACTAGCACTCATGGAGCCGTAGGCGCTGTAGCTTTCGGTATCGGAACAAGCGAGGTAGAGATGGTTATGGCATCACAATGTATTCTTCAGCAGAAGCCGAAGTCAATGAGAATAAACATCAACGGCAAGCTGAAGGAAGGCGTTACACCGAAAGACGTTGCTCTTTACCTTATGTCAAAGCTCACTACATCTGGCGCAACAGGCTATTTCATAGAATATTCTGGTCAGGTAGTCAAGGACATGACAATGGAAGGTCGCCTTACGCTTTGCAATCTTTCAATAGAAATGGGCTCTCGCGGTGGCTTTATCGCGCCAGACGAGACAACATTCGAATATCTTAAAGGCAGAGAATATGCACCTAAGTGCGAAGAGTGGGACAAGGCTGTGGCTGAATGGAAGACTCTTTACAGCGGCGATGACGCTGTGTTCGACAAGGAACTCGATTTCGATGCTGCCGACATAGAGCCGAGAATAACCTACGGAACAAACCCTGGTATGGGCATCGGCATAACAGAGACAGTTCCAGAACTTGACACTATCGACGAAGCAGGCAAGGCTTCATTCTTGAAGTCATTGGAATATATGGGCTTCAAGCCAGGCGAGAAACTTCTTGGCCACAAGGTTGATTATGTGTTCTTGGGCGCTTGCACAAACGGTCGTATAGAAGACTTCCGCGCGTTCACATCGCTTGTAAAAGGCAAGAAGAAGGCAGACAACATCACTGCATGGCTTGTGCCAGGCTCATGGATGGTAGACAAGCAGATTCGTGAAGAAGGTCTTGACAAGATTCTTGAAGAAGCAGGCTTCGTTATTCGCCAGCCGGGATGCTCGGCATGTCTTGCCATGAACGACGACAAGATACCTGCAGGCAAGTATTCGGTATCTACCAGCAACCGAAACTTTGAAGGTCGTCAGGGACCTGGCGCACGTACTATTCTTGCAAGCCCGTTGGTTGCAGCTGCAGCAGCTGTTACTGGAGTGATAACTGACCCTCGCACTCTTCTCTGATTGTAGAGTAGGTATTAGTGCACGAAAGTGAAAAAACTTAAAGTGACAAAAAGATGAAACAGAAATTCAACGTTATAACAAGCACATGTATTCCTCTTCCGCTTGAGAATGTGGATACAGACCAGATAATTCCTGCACGTTTCCTTAAAGCTACAGACAAGGAAGGTTTCGGTGAGAATCTTTTCCGCGACTGGAGATATAACAAAGACGGTTCCTTGAAGGAAGATTTTGTGCTGAACAATCCGAAATATAGTGGCGTAATTCTCGTGGCAGGCAAGAACTTCGGTTCTGGTTCGAGCCGTGAGCATGCTGCATGGGCTATTGCCGGCTATGGCTTCCGCGTAGTGATAAGCAGTTTCTTTGCTGATATTCACAAGAACAACGAGCTTAACAACTTCGTGTTGCCTGTTGTCGTAAGCGAGAAATTCTTGGCAGAGCTTTTCGCAAGCATAGACAATGACCCGAAGACAGAAGTAGAAGTAGATCTTCCTAAGCAGACCGTAACCAACAAATCAACAGGCAATAGCGAGCATTTTGAAATAAACGGATATAAGAAACACTGTCTTATGAACGGTCTTGATGACATAGATTACCTGTTGGAGAACAAGGATAAGATAGAGGAATGGGAACAGTTGAACAAGTAAATTCTTATCGGCGAATTCCTCCGTTCATAGAAATCATGGACAGCACCTTGCGCGACGGGGAGCAGACTAACGGTGTCTCTTTCCTTCCGCACGAGAAGCTCATGATTGCACGCATGTTGCTGAAAGACATAAACGTAGATCGTATAGAGGTGGCTTCGGCTCGTGTGTCAGAAGGAGAGAAGGATGCTGTTAGAATGATTTGCCGATATGCCCAGCAGAACAACCAGATAAAGAAAGTAGAGGTTCTCGGTTTCGTTGACGGACATCTTAGCATCGACTGGATAAACGATTGCGGGGGCAAGGTCATTAACCTGCTTACCAAAGGCTCGCTGAAGCATTGTTCGCAGCAGCTTCATAAAACCGTTGACGAACATCTTGAAGATATTATCCATTCATTGGATTATGCCGACAAGATGAACATCGACGTTAATGTCTATCTGGAAGACTGGAGCAACGGAATGAAAGATTCTCCCGAGTATGTCTACAGAATGTTGGATGTGCTAACGAAGAAGAACATAAAGCGTTTCATGTTGCCAGACACGCTCGGAGTGCTCAACCCCTTGCAGGTAATAGAGTATATGCGAAAGATGCTGAAGCGTTACCCTGACTCTCATTTCGATTTTCATGCCCACAACGACTATGACCTTGCAGTGAGCAATTCGCTTGCAGCTGTGTTGAGTGGCGCTAAAGGTTTGCATGTAACGGTAAACGGTCTAGGCGAGCGATGCGGCAATGCGCCATTGTCAAGTGTGCAGGTTATTCTGAAAGACCAGTTCAATGCAAAGACAAGCATCAACGAAAGTCGTCTTAACGATATAAGCCGTTTGGTAGAGGGATATTCAGGCATAGCCGTTGCCCCTAACCAGCCGATAGTAGGCGAGAATGTCTTCACTCAGGTAGCTGGCGTTCATGCTGATGGTGACAACAAGGCGAATCTTTATAGCAATGCCCTTGTTCCTGAACGTTTTGGCCGCAAGCGTGAATATGCCTTGGGCAAGAATAGCGGAAAGGCTAATATCGACATGAATCTTCAGGAACTTGGTCTTGAGCTTACTCCAGAGCAGGCAAAGAAGGTTACAAAAAGAATAACGGAGTTAGGCGACCGCAAGGAGATAGTGACGCAAGAGGATTTGCCGTTTATCGTCAGCGATGTATTGAAGCATAGCGTTCCAGACGAGAAGGTGAAGCTTGTCAGCTATATGGTGTCTTCTGCATACGGCTTGAAGCCTATCGCGAGTGTGAAAGTGGAGATTAACGGAAGCCAGTATGAGGCAGATGCCACAGGCGACGGTCAGTATGATGCATTTGTAAAGGCATTGAGGAAGATATATAAAGATTTCCTTGGCCGCACGTTCCCGCGTCTTGACAACTATAGCGTTACAATTCCGCCAGGAGGTAGAACAGACGCTTTGGTGCAGACAGTAATCACATGGCGTAACGGCGACAAGCTTATTCGCACAAGAGGATTGGATGCTGACCAGACAGAAGCAGCTATAAAGGCAACATTCAAGATGCTTAACAGCATTGAGGAATAATGCCGTCATATATGTTTCTATGCAGAATCTATTCAACATGAAGATGCAGAACGAATCCAATATGAAGTAATCTCAAACAGATATAACAATAAACAACAAACATATAAAAGTAATGAAACTTAAAATAGCAGTTTTGCCGGGCGATGGTATCGGACCGGAGATAATGAAGCAGGGTGTTGCCGTAATGGATGCGATAGCAGAAAAGTTCGGACACGAGGTTGAATACAAGGAAGCTATATGTGGCGCACATGCTATAGACGAAGTAGGTGACCCGTTTCCTGAAGCTACTTATGAAACATGTAAGGAAGCTGACGCAGTGTTGTTTGCTGCCGTTGGTGACCCACGTTTCGACAATGACCCTACAGCAAAGGTTCGCCCGGAGCAGGGACTTCTTGCAATGAGAAAGAAGCTTGGTCTGTTCGCAAATATCAGACCGGTGCAGACATTCAAATGCCTTCTGCATAAGTCACCGCTGAAAGACGAGCTTATCTCTGGTGCAGATTTCATCTGTATTCGTGAGCTTACAGGCGGTATGTATTTCGGTGAGAAGTATCAGGACAATGACAAGGCGTATGATACAAACTATTACACTCGCCCAGAGGTTGAGCGAATATTGAAGGTAGCCTATCAGTATGCACGCAAGCGCAATCATCATCTTACGGTTGTTGACAAGGCTAACGTGTTGGCATCAAGCCGTTTGTGGCGTCAGATTGCCAAAGAACTTGAACCTCAGTACCCAGATGTCAAGACTGACTATATGTTTGTTGACAACGCTGCAATGCGCATGTTGGCTGAGCCTACATTCTTTGACGTAATGGTAACAGAGAATACTTTCGGCGATATTCTTACAGACGAAGGCAGCTGCATCTCTGGAAGCATGGGCTTGCTTCCTTCAGCTTCTACTGGTGAGAGTACCCCTGTCTTTGAACCTGTTCATGGTTCTTGGCCACAGGCAGCAGGAAAGAATCTTGCTAACCCGTTGGCTCAGATTCTTTCTGTAGCTATGATGCTTGAATATTTCGACCTTAAGGAAGAAGGTGCATTGATTAGAAAGGCTGTTGACGCTTCTCTTGACGCTAATGTTCGCACACCGGAGATACAAGTGGAAGGTGGCGCAAGCTATGGCACTGAGGAAGTTGGCGCATGGATAGTTGACTATATCAAGAAGGCGTAAACATATCATACAATATTATTTGCATTGATTCCGCTTAATTCAATTATGGAATATGTAAGGAATCATGCGTGAATAAAGCAACTGTAACGATAACAGAGAGATGATATAAAATTTCTCTTATCGTTACAGTTTTTGCTTGTAGCCTGAATAAAGTAAATAATAAAATTCCTAATAATATTTGGAAGTAAATGATTTTATCGCTAACTTTACAGCCATAAAACAATAAAAGTGATTGCCTATGATATAATAATATTTATATAGACATATAATAAAGAAGCGTTAGCTTTGTATTCTTGTTTCTGATAATTGGGGAATTTGAAGAAGTCATCAAGAGTAAAAGTTGATGCTCACGCCTATGGCGTGGGCTTTTACTCGTATATGATGACATGGTTATCCCCAATACCTCAGAAGCGTAAACGAAGTGATTAGTCCACGTTTTTTTATTGTCTTAATTTCCGACAAAGGACTAAACTAAGAAATAATTGAGTTGAAATTAAAACAGAAAATATCGACTCTTACATAAAAACACTTTAATAATTAAGAAAGCATGAAGAAATTTATATGCATTTTAGCGATTTTAGCTTTAATTCACCCTAAATTATTTGCCAATGGTTTTGAAGTAATTGATGGGCTAAAGTATCTTATTGTAACCGAAACAAAAGAAGCAACTCTTGTACAGAATGATTACACTGGAAATATTGTCGTTCCTGATACTGTTATTGCTTCAGATAGTTTGGAATATACTGTTATAGCGTTTGCTGAAGAATGCTTCAAAAATTGCAGTAGTCTTACTAGTGTAA
>JAUNIZ010000126.1 GCA_030523165.1 Prevotellaceae bacterium | reverse complement strand
TCCAAAACAGGACTTGTTGTATAATAACTGTCATACGTCCATGTATAATAATGAGTATTCAAATATGACAGAAGTTGAGACTCTGCTACACCAACCCTAAACAAGAGTTGAATTTCTTCAACCAAACCTGTTGATTGATTAAGGAAAACATCAACTTCTTTAATATAGTCATGGTAGGTAGTTGTAAAGCCATAACTATACCCATCTTCACCCGTAATAGAAGGTGTACCTAAAACATTACGCAGAGTAGAATAATTTACTCCAATTAAAGACTGATAGTCATACCATAAATCAAGACAGTCGTCACCGACAATTACCTTTACCCAAACATTTCCTGTACTTGTCTTAATCTTTATATATGTACAGCCTTTTTCTCCCTCTGCAGTAATCTTTCCGTCTGACGTAACGCTTGCCAACCTTTCGTTCTTGCTTTCATACGATTGGACTGTATATGATGGATAAGATGTAGGGAACTGAATATCAACCGTTTCACCAACTTCAAGTTCATACGTTTCTACTATTTTTTCAAGGATGTGTGAACCAACTGTTTCAGAATATATTGTAAAACTGAATTCTGTATGATTGTTTATTGCCCAATCTGCATATTGTGTTTGACCTGAATATGAATATGTCCAAGTCAATTTGGAATTATCTTTGTCATATTCCCATCGTCCCTCAACCTCTCCACATAGTCTGGTGTTACAATACTTGTCATAGAATGTTCCATTCTCATTAAGACGAATTTCTTCATTCTCAGCCTCTTCATACCAACTGCCAACAATACTATTGGTTGTTGAAGTTGATGAGGATGAATCACTTGCTATGTGGTCGCAATCTTCTTCACTGCAGGATGTAAATCCTAATGTAATCGCTAATGCGATAATTGATAAATTTTTTTTCATTGTTATATATTTTGATAATTATTATTTATTTGTGGGTTGATCTCCTACTTTATCTATAGAACCTACCTCTTTATACGGAGATAGAGTTGGGTTACCTGTTTCTACGGTCTCTTCTTCATCAGGTTTTTTTTTTCCAGTATCCTTGATTGTATTATCTAGTTCTAAGTCTTTTAGATATTCCATCATTTTATCATTATTTATACCATTTCTGGCTTTAAGCTTTAAGTTGACAACATCTTTCTTTGTAGTATCATTTTTACAAATCGCTGTAACGGTCACAACTTTATCCTCTGTTAAATCAATGGGCATACTGAATGCATACGTTTTACCATGTTTATGCCTATGTGTTAAATATGTTTTGTCATATTCAAGTATACAATCATCTTTTTTTCCGAGTCCATGCATAATCACTTGAAATTCCAACTCTGAATCAAATGTTAATGTTTTCCTGCCAAGCAATTTTATTTTCACAGAGACTTCTGGTTTGCGTGGCTTCTCGGGCTTATATGTGGCATTATACGGTTGTAAGATATTATATCCAGCATAGCACAGACATGCAATAATAGCAATAATTAATAAGCAGACTATTATATTAACAGCATTCCAAACTTTTCTTGCATGTTTTCTCAGTATCGGCTTATTTTTGTTTTCAAGGCTTTTAATAGCGTCTATCTCTACGACTTGAAATAGGGCTATTGTAATATTGTCACTTCCACCAGCTTCTAATGCTGCAGATGTGAGTTCGTCCTTACAATGCTTTAGATTGTCTTCATTACGTTCAATTATTCCACCTATTTCTCCATCAAGACAGTAACCGCATAAGCCATCAGAACAAAGAAGTATCACTTCGCCTTTGCTAAGCGTATACTCCATCACCTCAGGTTTTGCCCTCTGTAATGTATCTCCAAGGCTTCGGGTGATGATATTGCTGTTTTGATGTACCATCGCTTCCTCTTCTGTCAATGTACCGGCATCAACCAGTTTCTGAACGTATGAATGGTCTTTAGACAATCTTCCTATACCTTCATTAGGAATATATGAGTATGCTCTGCTGTCACCAAGCCAAGCTATATATGCCTTATTGTCAAGAATCCACGCTATAACAATTGTAGAGCCCATGCCTGCAGTATCTGAATACTCATGGCTATGTTTCTTAACCCGCAAATCAGCCTCAGAAATGACCTTCTTTAAATATTTTTTGATGTTATCAGGTTTTTCAAGAACATCAGCAGGCAAGTTTGTGGGTGAAAACATTTCTTGAACAGTATCAATGGCAATTGCACTTGCCACTTCTCCTGCTTTTTGTCCTCCCATACCATCGGCTACAACCATTATACACCCAAGCTTGCCCAGTTGGATGGGCGTCTGTTCATCAGACGGCACCATCCACTCGTTAAGCGTAAGGTCTGGACAAACAGTAAAGTTGTCCTCATTGTTGGCTCGCAAGCCTTTCTCTGTGCCAGCAAATAACTTAAATGATAACATAAATATTATTTCTTGGTTTTAGTCGGCTCTGAAGATTCATTTTCTTCATTGTCTTTTTTCTTGTTTCTCTTAGATCTTTTATTATTGTCGGACTTATTATCATTATCACCGCTTTTGGTAATATTTGATTTTGTTGCCAATGGTTGTAAAAACCATTTTGAATTATCATCTTTAATGGCTACTCCGACAAGTTTATATTGCACAATTCCTTTATGTTGATCATAGTTCGGAACAACATAAATACCTCCTAAGATCTTGTTATTGTCATTAGTAGATAATGGGATAATATCCGTACTGTCAGGATTTATCTCAATTGACATCTGTGATTGAGTTAACTTGACAGACATTGCACTATCTTGCAAATTAGTGCATGTATATGCCCAAATCATGTATCCTGATTTTTGCCCCGATGTATAATCAATAGATAATCCAAAATCAGGGTGAGCTTCAGTATGTATATATAAACTACTATCATTATTTACAGGAGTAAAAAACTCTGAACCTATTTCAAGTTCAATAGCTTTGTATGTACTGTCTGATAGTAAACGTTGATAGCTCCAAAAAAGAACAGGCTTGTATTTTTTAGATTCATTTACTCTTTTATAGTCTTCATCATTTTTCCAAGGTTCAACTACATCAGATAGAAGGAACATTCCTCCTGATACCTTAACCCCAATAGAATATGTCTCACCATAATATGGCATATTGTTTTTCCCGTAATAATCTCCGTTCCTTTTTAATCGATATTGTTGTCGTATTAATGACAAGGATGATTTAACGGATTGCGCAACAATATTTTCATTACTATTCTCTGTAATTACTGATACTTTAGACCTTTTGTTATTAATCGAATCATCTGTTTCTTTAACAGTACTATCATTCCACCATGAAGGTCTCTTCCAAGAAGGATCTTGTGCAAGAGCAGGAATGGCAAGAACACTTAATATAAAGATAATAATATATTTCATAGATGTATTAATTTACGTTTGAAATAGGAACAATAAAGCCGACAGTGTCGCCGTAACCTGCAGATATAATACCTATAGCCTCCATAGTTCCGTCAGCCTTTACTCTTAAAACAGGCCCCCCAGAATTACCATGTTCAAAGTTGCGTTCTGTTATGACAATAACGCCATTGTGTAATCCGTCAGTCGCTACCATACAGCTACCTTGAAGTGCCTTGATGTTGTCTGCATAATATCCATTAGGATAACCAAGAACAACAAGTTTTGTCTGTTGCTTGAGAGTTTTTGAAATAGATGGATTGGCTATGATAGAACCTTTAAATGATGTATATATACAAGCCCAATCAGCTTCTCCTGCATCGGCAATTGTTATCTTGTATTTTTCGTCAATTCCATCCTTGTCGTAATCAACTTCACAAATTCCCGTTTTGTCATTCATAGAATTCATAACGCATTGATTATTTGTAAAAGTAAAAGAATGGGATGGTGAATATGCTCCAAACACAAATTCTACTTTTCCACCATTGTTTATTTCATTATTTAATATTACTAAAGACTTTTCATCTAAGCTGCTTATGAATTTTATACCGTCAACAACGTGTCGTGCAGTAATGAATCTTCCGTCATTTAGTAAAAAACCTGAGCCACTCCAGAAGAGACTGTTATAACCTTTGGTTCCACGAACAATACTCTCTGTGCTTCCATCTGCCCAAGTTATATTTACCTTTTCAACTCTGATATAATAGACTGATTTTAAAGCCGTTTTTAATGCTGCGTCACTAGCAATACCTGCTTGTGCAGTAAAATTTCCTATAGCAGACGACAAAGAAAGAGTCTTTCCCCTTAAAAAATTATACCTTTCTTTATCTGCATTGTTTATACTGTCATGACGTGCATCATAGGCAATGATTTTTGCATTCGTGTCTGAAATACCATTCCGCAAGCTGTCTGCTGTGTTTTTTGCTTCCGCTTGATATTCCAGCCATTTATTATGCTCAACAATATTCCATGCACCCAGTCCTCCTATGGAAATGACCAAAATAATGGCCAGACAGGCTATTGCAGTCTTATAAGGTCGCAGTGCTTGCTTACGGAACAATTCCAAACGTTCTGTCATTCTGATACTGGAAACAAGACTTTGCTTACCTGCTGGCACAATGAATCCCATTCTTGGACCTCCAATTGAAAGCTGAATTTCGTCTCCATTTTCCAGATACCATTCTGTTTCTACATTCCTACCATTAAGTAAGGTTGAGTTTGTCTTAGATAGTTGAACAAGTTTCCATTTGTCGCCTTCTTTTACTATTGCTGCATGACGGCGACTTACAGTTTCAAATGATTCGTCGAAACGAATTTGACAACTACTGTCACGCCCTAATTCTACTTGGTCGATTATTATCTTTTGTGATTCGCCTGCCTTATGGTACTTTGACGCATCTTTGTGCTCCAAAATATAATAACGACGACCTTTACCATTGAATAATGCGCTGACTCCAGCTCCTACGGAGCCATTTAGGGTGCGCTTGTATTGAACTGTTTTGTCCATAACTAATTTATTTATTATATCACTTTAATTTTATATTCTCCAACCGTAATAATATCACCAGTAAATACTTTCAAACCTTTTACTGATACAGGTGTAGCATTAAGGTAAGTTCCGTTGGTGGAAGTAACCCATTGTCGGACATTTTTTTTCCATTGCCCGTCTCTAATAGTCCAAAATGCCCCATCTTTAGACATCTCGAGAGTGAAATGATGGCGTGACACATATGTATTTTTCGATTCAGGCAGGACTATATTATTGTCATTTTCTCTGCCAATTCTTAGCATGCGGATACGGTTATTTATATAATTCGCTAAACCGTAAACAGCTCCAAGATTGTCTCCTTGGGTGATAACAAGTCTTGAAATTGCAAGAGATCTTGACAGACGTTCATTGGTCAGTCTCTGACTTATGCTGCCAATCATTGGTTTCATGTCCTGTAGTATTTCAAATGCGCTTTGATAACGTTTCCGATAGTCGGGCTCGAGACATTTATTTATTATATGTGTCCAATCTTTCCAGAAAGGATATTTCTTAAGTAAATCTATATCCCAATCGCCTTTTTTTGCACGTTCTCGATATTTTGGCAAATCATCAATACTTTCAATATTTCCAAACGGGAATGACCCGGATGTCAGTATCTCAAACATCATCACGCCAAATGACCACAAATCGACCGTAGGCAAGTATGTTACACCTCCACCGGCTCTTTCTGCCATCTCTGGTGCCATATAAAGAGGGGTTCCTTGAATTTGTTTAGGACGTTTCCTCCACCAACCGACTTCTGAAAGTCGGTTTGCTTTGTTCATCTCTCCAACAACACCAAAATCAGTAAGAGCTGCTTTCCCATTTTCACGTATCAGTACATTCTCAAGTTTCAGATCCCTATGTATTTTTCCCTCAGAATGTAGAGCATATAGACCTTCAAGTATGTCACGGGCATATCTTGGAAGCTTAGACAAGTCTTTGCCAATAAGTTTTGATAAATCTCCTTTTGGGCAAAATTCCATGAGGAAATACGGATTGCCTTGTATTATGCCGAAGTCAAGACTATGCACAAGATATTCGCTGGAAATCTGAGCTGTCAGATACTCTTGCTTGAATTTTTCGTTGAGACTGTCATGTAACTCACTTGATACTTCCCATAGCCGAAGAAGCTTTAGTGCAAATACATTGCTTCTGGTGTCGTCTACCATAAACACATCTCCGTATGAGCCAGTTCCGACTTTTTTGATGACGCGATACTTACTGTCAATGAAATCTCCAGGTCTGTAATCAAGCCGATATGCTACCATTGTCTGATGGTTTTATATTATTCTTCAAATCGGAACAACTGATTGCCAATAAGAATGAGGCTACCTGAATGGAGTTTAATTTTGTCTGCAGCCTGAACAAATGTTGTCTTATATTCACTTCTGTCCTCAATACTCCATTTTCCATCCATATATGTAATGGTTGCTTGTTCCTGTGATGTTATTGTAGAATTCTTAGGGTCGGTATTTTCTCTATTAAGAATTATTTCGTTACCCTCAAAAAGTAAAGATTCACCTTCAGCCTTTCCTGTTTCCTCAGAAATAGGAATTAATTTAAAGGAAGGTTCCTTATCTGCTTTGCGTTTTGGGCGCACTGTCATACGGCCTTCAGTTTTAACTCTTTTTATTTCAACGTGTTCTGACTTGTCTTGTCTTGAGTATCCGCATTGTGGACATGATTCATCATCTAGATCATACCCACATTCAGGACATTTATCATTTTCTTTTGCCATCTGATTGACAGATGTTTGATTTTCAGAAACTGTTGCCTTAGGGTTAAAAGTTCTACCGGCTTGTCTGTCTGTTGGACGGTCATGATTCTCGGACATGGTTCCGCTTACAACATGTTCTTCTACAGAAGATCCAATGGATAGTTGCTTATTGCATTTTTCGCAAGTATCTTTTTCGTCAGGATTGTCCCAACCACAAAATTTACATCTCATAATAGTTGTTTTTAGAGTTTATTTTGTTAAAATTTAATGTATCTAAGTGTATAAGCGAGTTTGAACTCAAGTGTGTTGAGACGATGTTTGTAACCTTTCATTGTTGTATTGCTTACATTGAGTACCGTCCAACGTTCATTCTCCCAATAGTTTTTGTTTGCCATATTTGTTAGCATGTGTGTATAATAAACACCGAAAGACAGTCCTGCCCACTCGTATGCCGCACCTATTCTGAGACTGCAGTTTACTTTGTGTAAAGGAGACTCCTGGAATGTGTCATGGTGTGCAACAGGAGCGTCATTGCCTGTTGTGTACATTTCTTCCCAATATACGCATGGTTGATATAGATTGAATTCAGCGTTAACACCAGTATGACGAACATAGTTGCTGTTGTTGACAAGTTGGTTTGTCGTACTGTTATATAAATGCAAACTTTCTCCGTCTGTGTTGCCAGAAAGTTTCATCTTTGCAGATAAACCGAAGTTAATGACAGGACCAAAATTTAGTTGTACATGACTCACATTATTGACTTTAAAGCGATATGACGCCATTATAGGTATTTCTATCATTGTATGGGTATATTCTTCTGTATATGAATTCTGAACATCTCCTCTCAGATATTCATAAGTGGTTAGTGGTGTTGTATAAGTAATGTTTTGTTCAAACGTATTCTTGTACTTAATCTGAGTAAAGTTTACACCTGCTATTAAGAATATATTCTTATAAAGGCGTATATCTGCAAACAATCCAAAACTGAATCCTGTAGCAGACTTGTACGAGGCATTTTCAGCACTTGTTCCCAAGCCATAATCAAGGACAGAACCTACATAGTCACCGCCAGAAGATGTGCTGACAAAAGGCATGTAATAACTTGCGCTGATACCTAATGAAAAATTACGTCCGCCTACAAGTTTTGAATCAGGGAATATCAAGTCTTGCGCCATTCTTGGAGACTGGGTAATCATCACACCTGTAGTCTGGCGATCAGTCTTAACCTGTACACTACCAGAGCGAGGCTCTCCATTTGGAATGTTCTTGCCACACTCAATACGTATGCTGTCCTTACCAATCCTCTGTACATTCATCCACGTAGGATAGTCACCGACAAACCAATTATCGGCATCTGTATAAACTCTCATATAATGAATATCACCTTCTGAATTGAATATCAAATTGTTCTGAGAAAGTGTAAGATGTTCTTCACCTGCTCCTTGATAAACTTTGATAGTAACAGATTTGGACGGAGAAACGATTACTATATCGTCTGTTCTTTCTATCACTCTGTCGTTTGGTGAAACTATAATATGTATACCGTCTTCTCTTTTTTCAATTTTACACCATGATGGAACAGATGAAATATCCCAGTTTGCATTTGACTCAATAGACAGTTCATCCTCCGTTCCGCTTGCAGGGAAGGATAAGCTTGTAGCGCCAACCTCTATATATTCAGGACGTCCCTCTTGAACAACCTTTAGCGACTTATAAATAGAACCGCTCTTAACTCTTAAAGTTGTTATTTTATCACGTGTACTGTTATTGATGTCACGGCACTGCACTATTAATTTCTTTGAACTGTAAGCATCAACATTACACCAATCTGTAGTTCCATCGACATTCCATTTTCCTTTGGCTTTCACGTCAATTTCTTTATCACCACCTTGATATGGAATATAAACTACTTGCTCTGACAGGTCGATATTTGGCACATCGGGCGTAATGCCTTCGCAATATTTAATCCATTTGTCACAATCCTTCTTCAAATTAGGATCACATTCTTTTGCTCGTTTATAATAGAAAATAGCATCTTTATATTTCCCACTATTTTTCAACGAGTTTGCCCGTTGAAACAGTTCTGCGCAGTTCTGTGCCTGCAATTGCATAGAAAAGGCAAATATGCCTATTGCTGTGATAATTGTTCTTTTAAAAAATTTCATAACTTATTTATATTTTAGTTGTTTCTTACTTTTTAAATGAATCTATTTCATCTTGTGTTAATGTTAAGTTGCCTGACTGAGAAAGTTCAGTTTTCACGGGAGCCTCATGTAAAGGTTTGCTATTTGTTTTTTTAGAAAAAGTACGATCTTTCTTAACCGTAGATGTTTCTTTATTGCTCATCACCACCTTTATGGAATCTGATACATAATTCTCAAGCACCTTACACCGCTCACCATAAGTTTTACCTGCCTCGTATGCTTCTATATTATTATATCCTATGCTCATGTCTGACAGGTATTTATATGTATCATCAATGGCGGTTTGTGACGCAATCCATTTAGACTTTCCTAAATTCAAAATTGTATCTGTAACATTAAGGGCAATAGCGTCATTGTAAATTTTTGCAGCTTCACTTAATTTCTCCACATCTCTCTTTTCTACATTGTTTTTTTTCATTTCACTTGAGACTATAGTTATAGCACTGTCTATTTGTGCAAGAGCTATTTTGTCATTTGGATTTATTATTACATGTTTAGGAGTAGGGTGAGGAAGAATAATTAAAAAAGCAACAATAGCACACGCTAAAGCTACAGAAGATATGGCTGCAAACTTTTTCCACCGAATTGGTTTAGGCGGAATCTTTCCATGGTCGTTTACAATTTTTACTATTTCTTCTGCACTGGGACGGTTCCATGTTTTCAAGGCAAGACATTTATATATAAGGTTTTTAATGTCATTTGAAAATTCCTTGCTTTTAATTTTAGGTATACTTCCACCGCTTGCATTTTGTGTCACTCCACCAAGTTCACCAAAAGGAACATTCCCTGTCGCCAATTCATATAAAGTGGCACCAAATGCCCATATATCTCTTGCTATTACATTTGACTGTTCTGGACCAAGACATTCGTATGACATATATGCTGTTGTTCCTGAACCGTCATTATTTTCTTTGAAATTAGTCTTTCGTATTGTATTGCGTAATCCTGTGCTTATTCCAAAGTCTGTTATCATGAACTGGTCATCCTTATTGATAAGTACATTAGCAGGCTTTATATCCTGATGAATTATATTGTGCTTATGCAAATGAGCCAATCCTGCAGCTACTTGTCCTGCAAAATCCCACAATTGTTCTTCTGTTATTCTTCCTACATATCTTGATGCTGAACCTTTTTCACAATACGGAAGTACAATGTAAGGGGAGCCATTGAATATATCAAATGTAAAAGGTTTTAGTATGTTTGTGTGATTTAAATTGCAGACAATAGCGAATTCTTTTCTAAACATCCTGATTCCTTCATCATCCAATTCTTGCCCTGAAGCATAAATTTTTAGTACAACATCTACTTGAGAGCGCAAATCAAGTGCTAACCATACATCAGAAAATCCTCCACCACCAATACGCTCTTTTAATAAATAGCGATTGTCAAGTGGTGTTTGGGACGAATGTAATTTATGAATATTAATCATAACAATTTTTTTTAGCTTTATCATGAATTAAGGAACTTTTTGGACAAAAGTAACCTTCAAATACAAATAAATTTTGATTTTAGCTTATGAATACAAAAAAAGCGTGGAGATTCTACCTGTTGCCCGTCCCACGCTCGAGGCTCTCGCATTGCCCAGTGTTGTAGAACGAGCAACTCGAAACCCACGCCGATGACTTTATATAATTACCCCACAGTCTTAAATATATACACTTTTTGAAATGTATATATTTAAAACCATGGGACATTTATAAAACATCCCATGAGCATCTACCGTTGCT
>JAUNIZ010000125.1 GCA_030523165.1 Prevotellaceae bacterium | reverse complement strand
TTGCCCGTACATCCGTGTGCACGTATACGGGTGTACGGGCACGTTGGGTATAGAAGAACATCTGACATATCTGTCATCTGTCATTGTAAATCTGTTTGTTGTCTTAACTGTAAATATCATAATTATTTGATTTTCAGTTGTTTATATGCAGTTCCTTTATATTCGTTTATTCCTGTCGTATATGTACACGGCTGTAGTTGCTGTCTTTGTTTGAGACAGTAACAGGGATATGTGGCTTATTTGCAGACGCGATATGTTGTATCTGCAATTCTATGTAGCTTTACGTTATGGCGGTTTATTTGTTGTTTCCATTGTTCTCATTGTTTTTTAGTTATGCTATGTCATTTACCGGTATTTTATGCAACAAGTCATGAAGGAGCGCTCTTTCCTCATTTCTTGCTATTTATGTGACAAAGATAATGCAAATCGAATGCAGGAGCATCAAGCTTGCTTGAATGTCATGCTGAGATGCAGCTTATCTTCTGCAAAGATACTAAATATGGATTTCTTAGTTAAGCGCTATGTGCGCTATGTGCCAAATAAAGATAATTTAACACAAAAAAAATAGTACTATTCGCTTTGCGCACTTTTTCTCGCCATGACAATGTACAAGCAAGCTTGCATTGTTCATTTGGCTTAACGAAAAAGTTCACTCTTCACTATTCGTTATTCACTATAAAACCGTGTCGTTTGCGATCCGTAAACACGGCAGTTACAAAAATTACTACGGTATTTAGGATGTGCAAACACGGCAGTTATTCATGATAAAACATATAATTAGATTGCAAGGTTTTCAATAACAATTCAGATTTGTACTTAACTTACAAAGAAAAAAACGGTGCCGGTATCTCCCTTGAAGGGCGATGCCGGCACTTTATTTTCTTATTCCCCATCCTTCTTCAATTCTACAACTATCGCACCGCCAGCGGCTGCCTCACCGTAAAGGTCGGTGGCCTTGGGACCCTTGATTACCGTTACCGATTTGATCTTCTGGGGATCTATACTCGACAGCTCACCGTCGTATGCCTTACTGCCTACGATGATAAAGGGTTTCACTTCATTGGGCTTATAATCGGATGTCTCTATTATATGCATCCGCAGCACTCGTCCTTGCACACTGTCGGTTAACTTAGTATCTGACACATCATATTTTACTATGGTCTTGCCTACGAGGACGGAGCCATCGAAATTTTTGATAACCTTTCCGTCTACGGAATAAGCAGTGATAGTATCGGTAGGCAGTGATGCCGACGCACTGAGCGCACAGAGGATGGCGGTCAGCGATGTAAGTAATCTTTTCTTTGTCATAATTTTTGGTATTAATATTGTTGATGTTTTCTATATTATTGTCAGACACAGGAAGCTCAGTCAAGAGCCACTAACGTATATGTCTCACTGTCTACCGAGCTTACGGCATAGCTCATCTTTGTGCCGTCCTTGGCTGTTACGGTGATGCACATTTGACCGTCAATGTTCTTAGCTATTACGTCTTCTGAACTACCAAAGGCTGTTGTGACCACATCGTAAATTTCAGCAGCGTTCATGGTTCTTGACTGCCCCACTGCAGTTTCCTCATCCAGAACTGTTGCCTTGGTTGTATGGGGCTGTACAGATGTTTTATGCTGCACTGTAGCCGGTCTTGCTTGATTGGAAGAAAGATGCTCTGGCTGCATTTGCATAGCGGAAGAAGGCTCCTTGGCATTGCTTTTATGCGTCTGTTCCTGCCCACTCTCTGCTATCCCTGTATGGGTTGACATGGTGTCGCCCGAGACCATTGCAACCGACTGATTGGAGACAGTTGGTATTTTTGGAGACAGGAATACAAATCCAATCACTGCGGCAGCAGCCAAAACCACAGACAATGCCACTTTCCGTGCAATCTGACGGTGGTTAGAGGGCTTGATATTGCCCACCTTGCATATATTATCAGTTTCATCAATACCAATTGCCGGTTTCTCCTGCTCTGCCGTTTGCATCAGACGGTCGAATTCCTTTGCGCCCTGCTCCAATGCATCCATATCAGGAATGTTCTCTCCGCTTGTAGACAGTCCATTGTCTATGGTGGACAATACAATCAGCCGTATGTCTTCTTCGTCGGATGTCAGTGGTATGTTGCAATTCTGATAGAACCGTAGCAACAGCCTTTCTTCCTCCACGGTGGTCTGAGCATTCAGGAACTTTTCCGCAAGTTCCATACGCTGCATTCTGTTGTTCACATCTTTCATTGTCCTTTCCTCCCTTCTAGTTGTTCCAACATCTTCCTTCGAGCCGCTGAAATCATTGTTTTCACGCTCGCTCTTGTTGCTCCACAGGCTTCAGCAATTTCGTCAAGCGACATACCCTCGCTCCGCATCAGCAGCATACGTCGCTGAGTAACGGGCAGACGACCGATAGCCCTGTCAATTAATCTCGCAGTATCACCAGCTATTATCCGATGGTCAGAACTTTCGGTGGATGTTATCTCCACGCCTTCTACTGGTTCTATTCTGCTATGCTGCCTACGGTAGTGGTCGATGCATATATTCTTGGCTATCATGACGGCGAGTGCCGTATAGTCATCCACACTATCGAGGTGTTCGCCCATCTTCCACAGTCGGAGCATCGTTTCCTGAACAATGTCTTCTGGTTCCGTCACCCCACCTGTAGCGGAGAGAAAGCGGTGGCAAATGGCTATAAGCCGAGGACGCACAGCATTGGCGATATATTCAAATTCGATGTTGTTCATATTGTCTTCTGTAATTATGACGCAAAAGCGGTGGAAAAGTAAACTAAAAATTACAGACAATAATAATTCATAGAATTCAAGTAATTACAAATTTGTAATTATTTATGGAAAATGAAAAGCATGGAAATTTCACAACTTCCATGCTTCGCATTCATTATTTATTTATAAATGTCATTTTATAATGACCTTTTTCGTTGAATCTCCGTCTTTCACTATTACGACACCTGATTCTGACGGGAGTTCTAATTCTGAACTGCTTGAAGACTTGCTTATCAGTTTGCCAGACAAGTCATAAACACGGACAATGCCATCTGAAACGGAAGACTTATCTGTTGTTACGCCTGATATTCCACTTGTAGTATCACCCTCCACTACTGAAATAGAGCCATTTGAATCAACCGTAACTGTATAGAAAATCTCACCACCCACTCCACGGACACATTTGTATGAACTCTCATCCGTAGACTTAGAAGCGACATAGGCACGATACGTACCGGCACTGAGCGAACGCACATACTGGCTTAGGTTGACATCTCCAATACCATAAAAGCCCCAGTTGGTATATATGCCGTCTTCTTCTTCATGAATGATTATCTCTACATTGTTTGTCCCATTGTTTGCAACATCTTCAAGAATGATAGCCAAAGTACCCTTGAATACACGGAAACAGAAATTATACAGGTCAGTGAGGCTTGCCGTCAGGCTGTTTCTTGAAACGGAAAAAGAATATCCTTCTGTCGTACCCCATATAGACGTGTTCTCCTCATCTTCATCTGGCGTTGATTGGGTTTTATATCCAGTAACCATAGACTGGTATTCCGTAAAGTTGACATCTGAATACGGATTAAGGTCATCAATAGAATACCAACCGTTATAATAGCCTGCCCATCCCCAATTGACATGCACAAGTCCATCTGAGTCAATACCGTCAAGAACAAAAGCATGGCCACCGTATTCTGAATCAGAACCGCAGTACAATATCGGTTGGTTGTCAGAAAGTGCAGTATTTACCATTTCCATCCATTCATCATCGCTATAAAGATTACGGTAATAATAGCCAAGAGCCAATGAGTCGTACTGGAAATTAAGACAGAATCCTGTAGCTGCGTCATAATCGTATGCCCCGCTTGCATCTGAGGCATACTGCATCTTTGACGCCTTGCCTGCATCAAACATCAGCGTACTTACCGCGCTTGCCTGTTCAGAGGTCCAGCCCATAGTATATGAGTCTAACATATTGTCCCAATCATACGTACCGTTGATAGCCTGGTCTGTGTATGATGTGGTAGTACCTGCCGTATTGGTAACACTGTATTCTCCATAACCTATACCGCTTTCAGGATACTCATAATAATTCATTATCTGTGCCATCGCCGTAGCAATACAGCCTGTACTCGCCCGAGTCAATCCTATTGTAGGACATTGGTTGTAATATGGCGACTCCTGGCTCCATGTAGTCGTCATAAGATACGTTCCCGTTGAAGAAGATGGTGATGCAGACAATGACGAAGATGTCTTGCCACAGGTTTTCATTGCCGACAATGACTTATCCATCGCTCCAATCCACCATCTGAATCCACACGGCATGTTATTCTCGTCATAATCAGTATCAGAATAACCAAGAACCGCTTTAAAGGAATCATCATGACTTATTATAACAAAACCATAGCCGCTGGCACCATAAACACTAAGTTCGTCTGTAGAAGAAAGTCTTGTAAGCTCAATAGTCTCGCTTGCGCCTCTGCTTTTAGCCTTCATTGCAGTAGAAGAATCAAATACGTTCTTTGCTATCCCCAACATCTCAGCTTCTGTCCTGTCCTTAGCAAAAGTTTCCATACTGGACAGAAATAAAATCGTCAAAACAAATACAATCAATTTTCTCATACTAATAATAAATAAATACAATCTTAAAGCCAAAACTACTATAATAACGGCATCATTTCATTTATCGTATCTGCAATGACGTTAAACTAACAAAATGAAAACAATATAGCGACAATCGTTTACAAACTATAGATTAACGTTGTCTAATCGCTGTTTATAAACAAAAAGTCCTGGCTGGAATCACTTCCAACCAGGACATAATGAAAATGTAAATCTATAATGACTTATTTTAATGATGCTTTTTTAACCCAAGGCTTTACGTTCACTGTCTTAACCAAATGTGACTTAAGGCTATTGTTAGCCTTGCTTCTCTTGCCCTTAACAGAAGCAGCCTTCTTCTGTGCTGCTGATGCTGCACCAGAAATCGTGAATGTTTCCTGAGTAACAGTGAAATAGTATTCGCCATTATGATATGCCATATAGAAAGTGATTACTCCTGTTGACGGATCATAATAACTTGGGAGTTCTTCACTTTCAAACAAAGTATTGCAGTCAGAAACATATATTTCACCGTAACCGTCATATGATTCACCTGTAGATACGTAATCTACTGTAACAGTATTGTCTTCAGCCAAAGTAAAGATCAATCCCTCATCACTATATCCCCAAGGCTGAATCTTATAACGTGTTTCATCACTGTCGCTTACATAAAGCACTGCATCATCAGTACCTTCATACCAGAAGCCATAACCCAGAAGGTCTGCTACAGAATAGTTATAGACACCTGCGTAAAGTGCTGTCCATGTCTCTGCATTGTCCTTAGTAGAGGTGAACTTGATTTCCTGATATAGACTTGTTACAGCCTCGCTGCTGCTGTTATATCCTACAGCTACCAAGTAATAAGAACCTGTTGCGTCAACCGGAAGCTGAACATCACCAGAAGCACTTATTGTTTCAGACTCAACGCTACCGTCAATTATGCCGTTATATACGTTCTCAACCTCGTTGGCGTCAGTTGTAAGTGCATATTTTACAGAAGCAAGGTCTTCACCAAATGTGAATGTACCGCATACATATTCATTCTTGCTTGTGTCAACAAATGTACCTGTTGTTGTAAATGACAGACTATAGTCACCGATTGAATAGCCAGGCAATGCAACTGCAAACAAGCCATTGATGTTAGCATAGTAATAACTTGAACTGTAATCTGGCATACATATCAACATTGAATTTACAGGCATTGTTATGACTCCATTTGACAGTGTTCCGAAGATATCTGGATAAGAAGCCTTTACTTCGTCAAGCGTAGCACCGCTTGACAGATAATAATCTACCAAACTTGTGATTATGACATTGCCATAGCCCCAATCCATACCAGTTTCTCCTCCGACAATGTAGACATAGTCAGGATCGCTGGCGTCTATCTCCATGTAGTAATCGTTATCTGCATCCCAATCGCCATCTACATTATATCCACCATTCTCTTCTGAATAAGGTTCTCCGTAAGGATTTACAATACGATAAACACCATCTGTGACGACACTACGCTGAATAGGAACAGAATATATAATGTTCTCTACACCATAGAAAGTTGTCAGGCAGTCTTCACGATATAGTGCAGTACCATAGTCTTCCCACTCTGTAGCTCCTGCATCAAATGTATATGAAGAAGGGCCATACACAGTGGTATTGGCTTCATCATTTATCAATAATGTAATTTCTTCATAAACTCCATACTGCAAGTCAGCAGAATTATAAGATATAGTCAAGTCAGTAGTCTTAGCGCCAGCTGCAAATGTAGCACTTGTCGGAATAGTGAAAATACTGCCATCCTCCTGTGTAACGGCAATTGGCACAGTAAGACTTTCTGTTGAATCCACACGATTCAGAGTGACGGTAAAACTACTTTCATCCATTGAAAGGTCTATTGTAGACGGCAGGTCTTTGTTAAAATATACCTGCGCACCGCTTTCCATTGAAGCCCATGTATAATTGTCGTCTTCTGAACAAGATGCAAACGCAAATGTCAGGACAGCAGCAATGAGCCCGAAATATAATTTGTTTAATCTCATAAATTTTACTTCTTTATGTTATCTAATATCTGTATGATATTCGCCTTTTAATAATTTCCAGGAGAGTATTCACCTATTGGTGAAGGATAGTCAATACAAGCTGTTGGATCAGGATTATTATAACCTTCAATAGCGGTATTTGACTCAATTTCGCTTCGAGGTATCACGAGGTTCCAGTTTGGCTTTATGCCAGCACAGTTTCTCTTAAATATGTCTGAAGGAGCGTTTGTCCCCTCGTAATTCTGCATAACACCCGGCTTGAGCATCTTGGCTACCGGGAACGCATTGCCTTCTCCCCAGAATTCTATTCGCATCTGTGTCAGCACTTCTTTCTGGAAAGCTGTAAGGTCTGACAATGTGCAGTTATAGCTTGGGTCACGGTAAGTCTTCATGAAAGTATTAAGAAGCTCCACACCACTTGCCACGTCTGTTGCAGTGGCTGTAGCCAAAGCCTCGATAAAATACATCTCCTCTACACGCATTACAGGAACATCTATAGCTCCACCCGTAGCATAGTTCTCATAGTCACCGCTAAGACAACGGAACTTCAGAGACATATAGTCTGGAGCATCTTCTATAAATTCTGCATCACGGCAAGTCTGATAGTTGTAATAGTCATACTTGTCTGGATCAAGGAACACATGCTTGCGGAAATCAGAAGAAGAAATCTCGTCATAAAGTGAACGGTCTATACAAGGCTGTGTCAAAGAAGAATAGCCCCAATCAGCTTCCGATGATAGCCAGCCTGTAAGGTTACATAGGTTGGACATATTCTCCGCACTGTATGAAACATACCACATCCATGAATCACATGCCTGTGCAAAAGCTGTTGTAGGGTCTGTCCATTCAGACTCACTCATAGGAGTTGCACCTGACTCGTCGATAGCCATTCGGGCATATTTTGCAGCGTTAGCATAGTCTTCGTCCCAAAGATAAACCTTTGCCTTCAGTCCGTAAACAACAGAAAGGTCAGGCAATGTGTTTACTGACGGTGTATAGTTAGAAAGATATTCTTCAGCCTTGTCAAGGTCAGACAGTATGAAAGCAATCATATCGTCATGGCTTACACGAGGATTGTTCTTTGAATTATCAACCGTTGTCGTGTCTGTTACGATAGGCACTGTAAGTCCGAGAACAGAAGAACAGTCTGTATAAATATTATCTACAGGCTCAAAAAGCACCGTCAGCATATAATAGTCGAACGCACGGCAGGCATAAGCCACGCCTGCATAGCCTTTTACTTCATCTGTAAGGGTCTCGTCAGTAATGTCTATAGAACCTATCACATTATTGGCAGACTTAACGAACTGATAGAGCGTGAACCAAGGCAGATATGCAAAATAGCTATCATCACCATATGAACGCGAGAACGTATTATAGTTCTGGAACCAGTCATAGCCTACATTATCGGCATTACCAGGATACATGTCACCGAGCATCTCGGTTTGGGCAATCATAAACTGAGGATAAGCCATATCTGTCTCGTGAACCTGCTCACCCTCATAGACCAAATAATATTCTGTCATCTGTGAAGGTATACCGCTTACAGCAGCAGCAAGGGCACTTGATGAAGCACTCAACTGCTCCGCAGTGACAGTACTGCTTTCTGGTGAGGTCTCGTCAATACAGCTTGTGAAGCCAAGCACTGTGACTGCAGCCAACAGTGCATATATTTTAGTTCTTTTCATTGTTATATTCCCTTCGATTAAATTAGAATGTAAGTGACAGACCGATTGATATAGTTCTCATCGGTGAATAGTTAGCAGCAGTTGATGTATCATCGTATGCCTGACGTGGGTCAAAGCCCTTACGCTTAGAGATATACGCTACATTCTCACATGAGCAATAAAGACGGAATGCCTCAATGCTGAGCTTACGTGTCCATGCAGACGGGAATGTATAGCCTACATTGATGTTCTCGATATTCAGATAGCTTGCACTTGTAAGGAAACGCGTAGACATTGAGGAAGAATACTGGTCTCCAAACTGGAAACGTGGTATATTGCTGTCCGTATTGTCTACAGACCATGAATTGTACAGATCCTTATGATAGTTGTATCCCGTGTAGCTTGCGTATGGTGACGACATGAACAGTGCGTATGTAGAATCATAGCCGTAACCTCCTAACTGGAACGAGAAGTTGATTGAAAAATCAAATCCGTATGCAGCGAACGAAGTACCGAAACCTCCGTAAAAGTCTGGAACGGTTGACTTGTTTGTAACATAGTAGTCTGCGTCAGAGTATGTAGTAGTTGTCTCTCTGCCTACCCAAACCTCGTTTCCTTCCTCATCAGTTTCGTAAACGTTCTTGTACCACATAGACTCTCCGTCTTCTGATACACCGGCATATTCCTTCAAGCGCCATGTGTACATAGAAACACCTTCTGCAATGAAGAAGTTTCCAGAAGTATAGCCATGATATGCCTTACCGTCAGAATCATAGGTTATAGCATTCTTCTGGTCTTCATGCAGCATAGTAATACGGTTGCGCAATGAACCGATATTGAAATTGACATCCCAGTTGATGTTCTTTGTACGTACAGCATTATAGTTCAATGTAAGTTCAACACCGGCATTATAGAGGTCACCGACGTTGTCATAGTAAGAAGAATAACCCAATGAAGGAGCAACGCTGAACGCAAACAACATGTCTGAAGTCTTACGGTGATAATATTCGATAGAACCGCTCAGTCTCTTGAAGAGCGAGAACTCTGCACCTACGTTGATGTTACGGTTTGTCTCCCATGTAATATCTTCAGTTCCTTTACTGTTGAAAGAAACACCAATGTCACCTGAAGAATTGCTGATTGAATATGTATCGGTATATAGATAATTGGAAATGTTGTCATTACCCTGAGAACCGATAGAAGCTTTAACCTTCAGATCATCAACCCAAGAAGCATTGAACCACTTTTCCTTGCTGATAATCCACGCTGCACCAAATGACCAGAATGTACCCCAACGGTGGTCTTTCGCAAAGCGTGAAGAAGCATCGCGACGAAGTGAAGCAGACAAGAATATCTTGTTGTCATAGTCATACTGCGCACGTCCGAAATAACCTTCGTTGTTGTAACGCTCTTTATATGAACCCGCACCCTGTCCGTCGATTACAGCACCATTAAGTTCCTTGTTGCTCTGAGAGAACATGTTGCTCTTTGAAGCGTAAAGATAATAGTCATAGGTGTTATAATATTCATGACCAAGCATTATATTCAGATTATGCTTCTCACCGATTGTTGTGGTGTAATTAAGGAGCTGCTGAAGGTTATAGTCATATGCACGGTCATGTTCCTTATATACCGTACCGCCAGTAGTATCAAACTGTCCATAATAAGGATTATACACCATAGTATAGCGATACTCGTCAAGGTTATAAGTTCCATTGAGCGTAAGTTTCAGTCCAGGGAAGAACTCTATATCAGCAAAACCATTTGCAGAAGCAGCGTTACCTTCATTGTTATATGTATTGAGAAGGTTGTCCTGAATAGGGTTAGCGTCCTGTATATAAGGACGGTTAAGGCCTGCATTCAAACCACTTCCATAGTCCATCATCTTTATTCCGTTGTCGTCAACCTTTATGCTGCCGTCAGCATTACGGATATATGCTGGATATATAGGAGCAAGTTGGTTAACCAATGCCCACACGTTAGCGGTAGAGGTGCTGGAACCGTTGTTATCGAGCAGATTTGATTCATGGTGAGTGAATGAAAGGTTTGCTCCTACCTTCAGCCATTTCTTAGCCTGATAGTCTGCACGCAAACGGCCAGTAATACGTTCGTAGTCAGAACCGTTTGTTATACCTTCGTTATCAAGATAACCTATTGAAGCGTAGAAATTTGACTTGTCGTTTGCTGCACTTACAGAAACGTTGTATTCCTGACGCTTGCCTGTACGTGTACCAACATCTTCCCAATCGTCTGGAGTAACAAGATAGTCTTCGCCATTGTAATTTACAATTCGACCCAATGTCGCATTAGGATTGAGCTTTCCGTTCTGTCCAATTATAATCCGCAAAACGAAATGTTTAAAATAGCACCTTTTAATAAGTAAAAAGGTG
>JAUNIZ010000338.1 GCA_030523165.1 Prevotellaceae bacterium | reverse complement strand
CGATGTCTCGCGCACGATGCGCTCAACAAGCATCTTGTTTGTCATCTTCTGCTGCGTCTTTAGCTGCGCGTAATACACTGTCTGACCTTGTTTCAATCCGATTGTCTGCTTCTTTGATTTAATTTCAAACTCTATCATACAAATTAAATTTTAAGTGTTAAACAATAAGTTATTTAAATCAGTTGTTTTAAAGTCTTTCATTGTCTTCTTTTTATTTTTATTCTTATCTGTAAAGCGTCGCCCTACTGAAGAGACCGGAAAACAAGCGTCCCACCCCTCTCTCCGTGGTTGCGGGGGAGAGAGGGGCGGGACGAGATAAGGGGGAGACTTCGACTTTAAGTTATCGAAAATTTCGTTATCCTCTACTTTCAACATTTAAGGTCGAAATCATCGACCTTAAGGATGTTGCAGCAGATAGATGGCTTTTTGCTTTTCTATTTCACGGCGCAGTTCATCCTCTGTTGGGAGATACAGCTTGTACTTTGTGGCAAATATCTGCTCGTTGCCTTTCAGTATGGAGTAACGTGCTATGTCAGCGTCAGTCTCGGAGCAAAGCACAATACCGATGGTGGGGTTATCGCCTTCAGTCCGTTTCAGCTCGTCATACATTCTGACATACATGTCCATCTGCCCTACGTCCTGATGTGTTATCTTGCCAACCTTGCAATCTATAAGAACGTAACATTTCAGCACGACATTATAAAAAACGAGGTCTATGTAGTAGTCTTCAGCTTCCGTGCGGATATGCTGCTGCCGAGCCATAAATGCAAAGCCGCGCCCCATCTCCATCATGAAGTCTTTCAAGTGGCTGATGATACTAGATTCCAAATCTCGTTCGGAGAACCCCTCGTCAGGCTTGAACCCTAAGAATTCAGCCATGAACGGACTTTTCAGTATTTCCTCTTTGGTAGGAACAGAGCCATTACTCTTATTTCCCAACAACGAGGGCTGTTTGTAGTGACGCTCGTAATACTGCGTCGAGATGTTCCTGTTCAGTGTCCGCACACTCCACATCTGCGCAGAAGCGTTTTCCAGATACCAGCGGATAGCTGTCTCGTCGTTTACACGCAGCGTGCGATAAACATGTGTCCATGTAAGATTTGGAAACCGCGATTTCCAAATCTCAAAATTGGGAATCACAAGGTAGAACTGGCGAAACGCACGCAAATAGCGGTCTGAGAAACCGCTACCATATTCATGCGTCAGTTCCTGTGCAAGAGTCTTTATCAGTTCCTTGCCATACTCCGCGCGTTCTTTCCCATGCTGTTCCTCTTCCACGATGCGCTTGCCTATATTCCAATAAGTGGAAATCATGGTTGCGTTAACTGCCGAGTACGCAGCATTTCTGCCGTTCTCGATTATTTTCTTGATGTCGTAGATGACATTAGAAATCGCTTTTACAGTCTGTTTTTTGTTCTGTTCCATTATCTTTATATATTCTCTTCGTTTGACCCTGTTGTCTCCCTCGAAAGATAATTTCAATGGTTTATGTTCTGCAAAGGTAATGCAAATCGAGAGCAGAATTGCCAAGCTTGCTTGAGCATTATGCCGAGATGCCGCTTACCTTATGCAAAGATACAACATTATTTTGACAATCAAGCAGTTCCGTCTCCATTATTAAAATCTGCAGAAACAAAAAAGGCGATGATTTTATAGTGAATAGTTTATAGGGAATAGTGAACTTTTT
>JAUNIZ010000124.1 GCA_030523165.1 Prevotellaceae bacterium | reverse complement strand
TTGAAAAAAAATAAATGTATTTATTTTATCGTTTGCATGCGAAATATAACTTCATTTACAATAAAAAAGCCATGCCGTTGTTTTTAAAACAACGGCATGGCTTTTTTCGCAGACGAAAAAAAACATATATACCAATTACAATCAAGAATCAAAGGAACAATCCTTCAATATTACCTGCTTGTCCTTGTCGAATCCAGATCTCCATTCCTTATAAGGTCATCTATAGGAATCAGACTATTGTCAGAGAAAAAACCTGCAAACGCTGTACTTCCTGTTTCTACAGTAACATTTCCCTTATCGTCTATTGTTATAACACCGACATAACTCTCTGATGAACTGGACAATGAAGTCACATAAGAATCAAGGTTCTGCCCTGTCACCGTAGAATTGTAACCCTGAACGTTATACTTCATAGAACCATTGTTGCTAGTGAAATTATAGAACATTGAAGCTCCTATGCTGTATTGTGTATCATTATCTACAGTCACTCCGTCGCGCATTGCTGTAGTTAAACGGAATGCGTATGAAGCAGGGAAACTGCTTATACTATATGATACGGTATATGCATTTGTACATGTTGGATACTGAGCCATTATATATGCAGGTATAGCAGCATTACAGTTTTCAGAATCAAGAACAAGGTCTCTATATTTTCCGCTATCAGAGATAGTTGTTACATTATAAGCCAACTTGTTCAACGCATCGTCACTTACAGCAAATGTGAAAGTTAGAGTTCCTGAATTTATAGACTCCGATACATTATCATCATCGTCGCTGCAAGATACATAACCAGACACTAAAAACATTGCAATAATAGCAAATACTAATGTTCGTAAACTTTTCTTCATTTTCTTTGTTTCTAAATATATTAATAATTCATTTCACTATTACTACACTAAGTAATATATGTATAATTTATTTTTGCAAAATTAAGGAAAACAAGTGAAAACGCAAAATAATACATGTTTACAAATTTATTTACAACGCACAAACACTTGTTTACATTATATAATTAGGCAAATATTGTCGATAATATAAATAATAATTAACATTATTTCAATATAAATATTTCTTGAAAAACAGACATTGACTGCAAAAGTTAGTTAAAGTATTTTGTATTAAAAATATTGTTGATACCTTTGTATCAGGATATAAATAAACAAAGAAGTATGAACAATTTCACATTTTATAGTCCTACCGAATTTGTTTTCGGAAAAGACACAGAGAAGCGTACAGGTGAACTGGTAGAGAAGTATAACGGAAAGAAAGCGCTTATTGTATATGGTGGCGGTTCGGTAATAAGAAGCGGACTGCTGGACATAATAAAGACGGCTCTTGACAATGCAGGCATCTCTCATGTAGAATTAGGAGGTATCCAGGCTAATCCTACTGACCCAAAAGTTTATGAAGGAATAGAGCTTGGCAGAAGCGAGAACATAGACTTTCTCCTTCCCGTAGGTGGAGGTTCTGTGATAGACACGGCAAAGGCGATTGCTGCAGGAATACCATACGATGGTGATTTCTGGGATTTCTATTGCGGAAAGGCTACGGTAAAGAAGGCTTTGCGAATAGGTGTAGTGCTTACAATACCTGCAGCAGGGAGCGAAGGTTCAGGCAATTCGGTAATAACAAAGCTTGACGGTCTTAAGAAGCTCAGCCTTAGAACGCCTGAAGCATTGCGCCCAGCATTTGCCGTAATGAACCCTGAACTTACATTCACTCTGCCTGCATGGCAGACGGCAAGCGGCATTACAGATATGATGGCCCATATAATGGAACGCTACTTCTCTAACACCAAGAATACGGAGATAGCCGACCGCATGTGCGAAGGTGTGCTCAAGGCCATAATCAATGAGGCTCCAAAGATAATAGAGAACCCTAACGACTATGATGCTCGTGCCAATATAATGTGGGCAGGCACAGTAGCACACAACGGCACTTGTGGTGTTGGATGTGAGGAAGACTGGGCGTCACACTTCATGGAACATGAGATAAGTGCTGTATATAATGTAACTCATGGCGCTGGACTTGCCGTTGTCTTCCCTGCATGGCTTACTTACATGTCTGAACACAATGTAGGAAAAGTGGCACAATATGCCAACCGCGTGTGGAATGTAGAAGAGTCTGATGACAAGAAAGCTATGGCTCTGCAAGGCATAGACAGATTTAAGACATTCCTCCACAGTATCGGTATGCCTATAACGTTCAAGGAACTTGGCATCGACAATCCAGACATTGACCTGCTTGTCAGAAAGTTGCATGAGAACAAAGGCGAACTTGTTGGCAGCTATGTCAAACTTGACAAGGAGGCATCACGTGCCATATACAAGCTTTGTATTAATAATTAGGAAACTGCAATCATTACAATAAAGCCATAGCGACTACTGTCAGCTGTGGCTTTATTTATTTTATCAATGATATAAACTGATATATTTGTTTTCAATAATAATACAAAAAATATATGATGTCTTGCATAAGTTAAAAATAATATGTATCTTCGCAAAAGAAAGAAAACGATATATCTATTCCAGCTAAATGTATAATAAAAATTCTTGAAGAAAGAATGACAAATACTATACGGAAAAACATAACACTCAACTGTAAAAATATGAAAAGCGCAATTAGAGATATAGCCATTCTATTTGTATTCCTGCTTTCTTGTGTCTATGCCTTTGGCATGGCAGAAACAGAATTCAGGGTAATAGACAACCGTAACGGACTTTGCGACAACTCCGTCAACTGCATAAGACAGGACAAGAATGGATTTATATGGATGGGCACGTGGAACGGCTTGTGCAGATATGACGGTTTGCTGTTTCATACTTACAGGCATAATAGTTTTGACGACTCTTCTATCATTAATAACAACGTCTCTGTAATAGAAATCTGTGATGAAGGACTATGGGCTGCTACATACGGAGGACTTGAATATCTTTCCTTTTCTACAGGAAAGTTCAACAGATGTATGACTGATGACGGCAAAGGCAACCATACTGCACTTGTCACCAGCGTAAACTCAATCATAATAAATGAAGGAAATGTGCTGGCTACAGACACTGAAGGAAAACTGTATGTAAAAGAAAGCAATGCCGAGAATACCGTATTCAGGCGCATACAGCATGACAAATCTATATTTTCTGTCTGCAAGTACAAGAATGGCAAGGTTATAGCCGTTGCCTCAGACGGCATCTATCTACTCGAGGCAGACGGAAAGAAAATAATAGGCAGTTTGAAATGCCACATAACGACTGGTGCAAAAACAAAATCTTATTTCAGCAACAATAGCAACATGTTGTTTGTAGGCAATGGTATCGGACAGAAAAGCATGGCTTTCAAAATAAACGGAAAGAGCATAACAAAAAGCGATATGCAGGTTCCGTCGGATATTATGGACATTACTGACTATGGCAAATCTACTGTTTTCGCCATCGATGGAGGCGGAGTTATCTCTATTGACGGTGACACTCGTCTTACATATACTCCCGACAACAGCAACATAAGCGGAGATGCTATCTATTCGCTGCTGGCTGACAACAACGGAAATCTATGGATAGGTACTTACAGAACCGGAGTTAACCTTTATCTTAGCAGAGGTAGTTGGTGGAACCTGTTCAACAAAGACAACGGAAAACTTAGTTATAACATTGTTACAGCTATTGTTTCCGACAAAGAAAAGATATATTTGGGACTTGATTGTGGAGGACTTAACATATACGACAAGAGAACAGGAAAAACCGAAGTATTTACCGCATCCAACAGCGGACTGCCTGGAAACAATGTCATTTCTATGGTAAAAGACGACAAAAACCTTTATATGGGAGTCTACACCAAAGGGATTGTAAAGATGTCATTGGCAGACAGGAAAATGACAACCTACCACATGCCTAAGGCTACTACAGAGTCTGCCGACAATGTATGGGAGATAATTGACGACATGCAAGGCAACATCTGGGTGGGTGGACCCGACATAAATATCCTAAACAAGGCTACAGGCAAGATAACAAGTGTCAAAGGGCTAGAGGGAATAAGCTGTTCGGCAATCCTTCTTCGCGGCAATTATATTTGGATAAGTTCCAACAACAAAGGCATATTCAAGGTTGACAAAAGAACAAGGAAGATTGTAAAGCATTACAGCACAGACAAGAATTCAGAGGTGTGTCTTCCTGCCAATGACGTGAAATATATCTATATTGACAGCAAGGAACAGTTATGGCTAACATCAGAAACAGCTGGTTTCTATTCTATCGACGAAAAGAAACGCACTATTACGTGTTATGACAAGAACAATGGACTGACAACACACATGGTGGCGTCAATTGCTGAAGACAACGAAGGGAATCTATGGATTGGCACATACAACGGACTCTTCAGATACAACCTTGCTACAAAACTTTTCGTAAGGTTTGACGAAGGCACGCCTATACCGACATTCTACACTTACAACTCTGCCGTATTCAATAACGGACTGATTTATATGGGCAGCATCAGCGGTATGGTTTGTTTCAATCCTAAGAACACCAACATATACAAAAGAGATAATAAGGTCGAATTTATTTCACTGCAGCTGATAAACAATGAGAACAAGACGTTCAATCTCTTTGGAGACAATCCTGAAAGGATAAAGCTAAAGCATGACCAGAACTTCTTTACCATACACTTCAGTGTTGCCGACATGTACACACCTGGACGCATACATTTCTCTTGTAAGCTTGAAGGACTTGAAAGCGAATGGCGAGAGTTGTCTGGCTCAAGGGACGTATCATATACAAATGTGCCGCCAGGAAAATATAAGTTCCTTGTTCGCTGTACAGACAGCAATGGACTATGGACATCGCCCTCCATGCTTGAGATAACTGTTACTCCGCCTTGGTATGCCTCTGCATGGGCAATGGCTCTGTGGATAGTCCTTGCCTTTATAATAATAGTAGGAGTTATATGGCTGTATCTGCATGAAATGGCTATCAAACAGGAGATTCGTATCGGTGAAATAGAAAAGAATACACAGAAGAAGCTCAATGAGGCAAAACTTAATTTCTATACTAACATCACTCACGAACTTAGGACGCCAGTATTCATCATAGCGGCTCAAATAGAGGAACTGCTCGATGCCAAGCAGTCTATAGTGCAGGTTCCATCGTCTTATCTTTCGGCTATGTACCGTAGTGCGGTAAAGTTGAACAGGCTGATAAGCCGCATTATCGACTTCCGCAAGATGGATTCTGGAAAACTGCACCTTGTCCTGCAGTATCATGACGTGGCAGAGTTCTGCAGAAATCTTGTGGACGACTATGTAAACCTTTGCGAACAGAAAGACATCAGTTTCACTCTCAACTGTTCTGAAGGAAAGATTATGCTCGACTATGATCCAGAGAAACTGGAAACGATAATATCTAACCTTGTTTCCAATGCCTTCAAATACACGAAGGAAGGTGGCAAGGTGGTTATGACTGTTACAGACAATGATAATAACGTTACGTTCTCTGTTAAAGATAACGGCATCGGAATAATAGAAAAGATGCGTGACACGATTTTCGAGAGTTTCTTCAGGACTGAACGAGCCGAGAAACAAAGCGGTGGCGACGGTCTTGGGCTATCGTTCGTAAAGTCTTTGGTAGAACTACACGGCGGAAGAATAAAGGTAGATAGCGAGGTTAATGTCGGTTCAGAATTTACGTTCTTCATTCCAAAACAGAATGTTGGAGCTAAAGAACAGGTAGAAAACACAGTTGTAAACAAGGATAAGCTGAAGACAGTTTTCCAAGACAAACCACAGATGGCAGTACAGAAGACTATCGAGGAAGACAGCAAGCCTATTCCATTCAACCCTACTGCGACCCATTCTATCCTTATTATCGACGATGAAGAGGATACTGTGAATCTCCTTGAACGTTCTCTTTATTCTGACTTCAAGGTATATAAAGCTTTCAACGGCGAAGAAGGTCTTGAATCTGCAAGAAAGAATCTTCCTGACATTATAATATGTGACATCATGATGCCTAAGATGGACGGCCTTCAGTTCCTCGACATCATGAAGAACGACAAGACTCTGCAGCACATAAAGATAATAATCTTTACAGCAAAGACTTCTGAAGAAGAAATGCTAAAGGCATTCGACTATGGTGCTGACGCATATCTCACAAAGCCAACGTCTATAAAGGTCTTACGCAAACGTATAGACAGAATGATCGCACAGAGCGACAATGCGGCTATAGCCAATTCCATTGTTTCACAGAAGAAGACCTACAACAAAGAGGAGCAGATATTCCTACTGCGTTGCCGTGAGATTATAGACAGTAATCTTGCAAACGAAGACTTCAACATCGACTTCATGGCAGACAAGCTGGCAATGAGCCATTCGTCACTGTACAAGAAAATAAAGTCTATGACGGGCATGTCACTTATCGAGTTTATCAACGATTACAAGATATACAAGGCCATACAGCTGTTCAAGCAAGGTCTTACCAATGTCGATACCGTCTGTGAACAATGCGGATTCCATGATGCGAAGAACTTTAGGGAGATGTTCAAGCGCAAGATGAACATGACTCCAAAACAGTTTGTTCAGTCATTATAACGAAAAAAGAATAGGAGGATTTGGGCAATATCCGAAAAACACCCCCTATTTTACTATTTCGTCTCTGCCAGTTTGAAGTATTTGTCATATTTTTGTAGTCGGAAAAACATGATAAACTATCAAATCTAACTGACATGAACAAATTATTATTCATTGCAATCCTTGCCGGTATACAGACGTTAGACGCCCATGCCGGTCAAGTATCAACTAACATCAAAGAACCGTCATTTACTGAATGGCATGACTTGCAGGTAAACGAGGTTAACCGTTTCAAGCTCCACACAGCATATTTCGCATACGAAAGCGTGGATGCAGCCTTGAAAGGAGACAAGAAAGCGTCGGCTAACTACATGTCGCTCGACGGCGATTGGAAATTCAATTGGGTGGAGAATGCCGACCAACGCCCTACAGATTTCTTTCTCACCGACTTTGACGACAGCCGCTGGACCACGATGAAGGTTCCTGGAATATGGGAACTCAACGGTTTCGGCGACCCGGAATACGTCAATATGGGCTTTGCATGGCGAGGACATTTCAAGGACAATCCGCCAGAAGTGCCTGTAAAGGACAACCATGTGGGTTCTTACAGACGTATAGTAAACATCCCTGACGACTGGAACGGCAAACAGGTAATCGCCCATTTCGGTTCTGTAACGTCTAACATGTACTTATGGGTGAACGGCAAGTATGTTGGCTATACGGAAGACAGCAAGGTGGCAGCCGAGTTTGACATTACGCTTTATCTAAAGAAAGGCTACAATCTTATAGCATTCCAGACTTTCCGCTGGTGTGACGGTTCCTACGACGAGGATCAGGACTTCTGGCGACTGAGCGGTGTTGGACGCAGCTGCTATCTCTATAGCCGCAATCCGTCCAGCCAGATTACTAATATACGCGTTGTACCTGACCTTGACGCAGACTATCGCAACGGTACTCTGAACATCAGTACAGAACTTAAAGGCAATATTGATGTTTCGTTTGAACTACTTGACAAGACGGGAAAAAAGGTTGCAGAGTCTAAGACTGCAGGCACTGGCACAAGAACCTCCGTTATAAGCATTGACAATCCTCTGAAATGGACAGCCGAGACTCCTAATCTTTATACTTTGGTGGCTACGGCAAGCAAAGACGGAAAGGTAATAGAGTCTATACCAGTAAAGGTGGGATTCCGAAAGGTTGAAATACGTAATAGCCAGTTGCTCGTCAACGGACAGCCGATATTGATTAAGGGTGCAAACCGTCATGAAATGGATCCTGACAATGGATATGCCGTGTCAAAGGAACGCATGATTCAGGACTTGCAGGTAATGAAAAGATTCAATATCAACGCTGTGCGCACGTGCCACTATCCTGACGACCCTGAATGGTATAATCTCTGCGATGAATACGGAATATATCTATGTGCCGAAGCTAATCAGGAGTCACACGGATTCGGATATGGCAATGACGCGCCTGCAAAGAAGGACATATTTGCAAAACAGATACTGGAACGCAACCAGCACAATGTGGAGTTCTTCTATAATCATCCGAGCATTATCATCTGGTCTTTGGGCAACGAGACCGTTGACGGTCCTAACTTTACGGCGGTATTTAATTGGATTAAGTCACAAGACACAAGCCGTCCTATCCAGTTTGAGCAGGCCCGCAAAGGCAACAATACAGAAATTTTCTGTCCTATGTACATGAGTCAAGACGGTTGTATCAGGTATTCTGAAAGCAACGGCGCAATAGACCAAAAGCCTCTTATACAGTGCGAATACTCTCATTCTATGGGCAACTCTTCCGGTGGTTTCAAGGAGTATTGGGATGCTGTACGCAAATACCCTAAGTTCCAAGGCGGATTCATTTGGGACTTTGTAGACCAGGCTCTTCACGGAAAGGATTCCAACGGCATCAATATATATAAATATGGTGGCGACTACAACGATTATGATCCTAGCGACAACAACTTCAACTGCAACGGTTTGATTAGCCCTGACCGTGTTCCTAATCCTCACATGTATGAGGTAGGCTATTACTACCAAGACATCTGGGCAGAGCCTGTTGACTTGCAGAACGGAAAGATTAGCATTCATAACGAATATTTCTTCCGTGACTTGAGCAACTACAGTCTTTCATGGGCTCTTGTAGAAAATGGTACTATTACTCAAAAAGGCGTGATAAACCGTCTTGATGTTAAACCGCAGCAAACCGTAGAAATCACCCTTCCTTATGACTTGTCTAAAGTGAAGGCTGACAATGAAGAAATATTGTTGAACATAGAATTTAAGCTGAAGAACAGTGAACCGTTGTTGACTTCAGGCACAAAGATTGCCCATAAACAGATGACGATAAAGGAATATAATACAGAGGCGGCTTTCGCAAATGCTTCTGTTGCAGACGGCAAGAAACCTAAGGCAACCAACAAAAAAGACTCTCCTGTCATTACTCTTGCAGGCAAGAATTACACTGTTGAATTCGACAAGTCTTCTGGTTGGCTCTCTAAATATGAAGTAAACGGCAAATCTGTTCTGGGTGAAGGAGGAAGTCTTAAGCCTAACTTCTGGCGTGCCGTTACAGACAATGATATGGGTGCAGGCATTAACCGCTCATACAAGATATGGAACAATCCTGCTACAAACTTGTCATCTATAACTGTCGACAAGAAAACTTCAACCGTAACGGCAACATACAACATGCCTGACGTTAAGGCTACGCTTACCATGATTTACACGGTAAAGCCTAATGGACAGATGACCGTAACGGAAAAGATGACAACAGACAAAACAGCAGAAATAAGTGATATGTTCCGTTTCGGTATGATAATGGAACTTCCATACAATATGGACAAGAGCAAATTCTACGGAAGAGGCCCTATAGAAAACTATTCAGACCGTAAGCTGTCTCAGAATATAGGTATCTACAGCCAGACTGCAGACGAACAGTTTTATCCTTACATCCGTCCTCAGGAAACAGGAACAAAGAGTGACATTCGTTGGTGGGAACAGACAGAGGCTGACGGTTTCGGATTTAAGGTTATAGCAAAACAACCATTCTCTGCAAGTGCGCTCCACTACACCGTTGCAGATCTTAATGACGGTAACAACAAAGAGCAGCGTCACTCTCCTCAGATACCAACGTCAAAATATACAAACATGTATATTGATATGGTACAGGCAGGAATTGGAGGCATTGACAGCTGGAGCGGTAATGCAAGGGCATTGCCACAATACCGTGTAAACTATGGCGATAAGTCATTTACATTTGAAATTATTCCAATAGAATAAATCAATAGTAGCTAAAATAAAATCCCCTATACCTCATTGGGCATAGGGGATTTTCTTTTATAATATTATTACTTAATTCTGCTCTTTCTATAATAATTAAGCAGATATAAGACAGCCATAAATGTTGAACCCAACAAAGCTAATGCCATATCTTTTTGAGCATCCCAAATATCCCCTTGCTGCCCATTGTAGTAATCCGCTTCTTCCGATGTCATAACTATGGTAAGCAACCATTCAAATAGTTCGTATATCATACTACATGTTTGTATCATCATCCATGCCATAAATACTGCTACTGACTTCAGTTGTTTAAATCTACTTTTAGAAACATAAACCAAATAGGGAAATAACAATACTCCAAAAGAGAAATGTACAAAGCGGTCATAGTGATTGCGTGAATCTTGGAAAAAATCAGTATCTACAATCCCCAAAGAAATTGCAAATTCTTTATACGGCACATACGAATAAACATAACGTGCTCCTATTACATGTAGAATAGTAAAACAAATAATTCCAATATATGATGCTATAGGTATTTTCTTTTTAAATATATCATAGGTCAAAGGAATTAGCAATAAAATTGTACCGATGTGTTGTAGTATTTGCTCATGAGGATATACAGGATCAATACATGTCAAAATAGTTACAACTACAACCAATAACACAAGTGCAAGTCTCATTTTGTCTATCATAATATCTAGTCTTTTAAATGTCCGTCCTATTCATCGCATTGATTTAGTAATGCATTGAGTGCAAAGATAACAAAATTGTCATAAAACACAAATATTCAGCAAAAATTGATTTCAACAATAATACAACAATTTTACGACAACAAGCCTGTCCTTGCGTTACATGCGCATATACAATATAAAGTATACATATACTCATATACATATATATAATTTTATAATATACATATAGGGCAGTATAAAAAAGAATCTCCCCGGCATCCTTGTGGACACCGGGGAGAACCTATCAATCAAAAAAGGCGGCCTCCTACTCTCCCGCATT
>JAUNIZ010000123.1 GCA_030523165.1 Prevotellaceae bacterium | reverse complement strand
CGAAGTTTTCTATATTGTAGATATATAATTATTGCTGCAGACATTATAAGTATAGAGAATATTGAAATCCATGTGATTATATTTGATTGTCGCATTATTACACTGTTTAGAGATGTCATTTCCCTTCCAACAACACGGTCTTCATATTCTTTTAAATTATTACGTGCGGCATAGAATCTTTTTGCGTTGAATACCGTATCTGAGATAGAGAACAACAGATTCTGGTATTTTATAGAATTGTCAATGTTGCCTTTTCCTCTATATGCATCGGCAAGGATATGATAGGCATTTATGAGAAGATCATTATTTTTCAGTTTTATAGAACTTCTCATACATTCATCACCATATTTTATTGCTTCATCATATCTTTCCAATTTTACTAAAACATTACCAATTTCACTGAGTTGAATCAGTTTTTCTTGTTCGCCCATATTCTTTTTGGTAGCGAATGCAAGTGTTTCCATGTGCATTTTTAGAGCTTCTTCCAATTTGTTCTCAGCTTGTAGTATACGTGCCTTATTATAAAGAAGGTAATATTTGTCATCAGAATGTACCTTTTTTTCCTTTTCATAATACTCTTTTGCTTTAGTAGGATTACCCATTCTGCAATAAGTTCCTACAATATTAGATAGCAGAACACCTTGGATATAGCGATTGTTGTATTTCACAGCGAGGTTATATCCGTTAAGAAAATAATAAATACTACCGTTAAAGTCGCTAAAGCAGCTATATATATTACCTATATATAAATAGCATGCCATATACGAAATGCTGTCTTTCTCAGCTTCAGCAGCTTCAATACCAGCAATGAATTTGTCAAGAGCTTTTACATATTGCTCATTATTATAGAGATCTATTGCGTCATAAACAATCGGAGATAATTTCAAAGACACTTCGCTACGTACCTGATTGCTACAAAGTAATAGTAAAAATATATATATAGTTTTAAATATAATCTTTTTCATAATGCTTTATTATCATGTTTGCAAAGTTATATACAATCAAACAAAAATCAATCATTTTCGCCTAAAATGCGTCATAATTTTTTATAATTCATGAAATAGCAAGAATTTTGCAGCAGATATTTATTAAATATTTAACTTTTATAGATAAATTTGCATTTGATAAGAGCATTAAGACTGCATATCGAAATTTAATATCTGTAGCTTATGATGAAGATTTTTACACTGATGCTTGCTGCGTTTCTGATGACCAGCATGACAGCTCACTCACAATGGACTGATGATTATGGAAGTAATACACAGATTACTCCTACTGGACTGGGGTATTACGAAAGTGAAATGAAAACGAACAATGACGGGATAACGTATGTTTTCTTCATCGTTCCTTCTGGTGAGACTCTTTCTATGCGTTTACAGATATTGGATAAAGACGGAAACAAAATTCTTTCTAGGGGAGGTAAGACAATATCACAGGAAGCAAACAAGACATGGACTGTTATGAACCAGTATCTTATGGTAGACAATGAGGGAAATGCTATTATTGCAGTACCTGATTTCCGTACAGCGCCTGAAGAAATGCTCAGTACATATACTATATATAAATATTCACCTGACGGAACACAGCTTTGGTCTGGAGTAACGCTTAATGGCGGTATTGGATATGATGCAGCTGCCGGTCTTACTATGTGTCTAAGTGATGATGGCGGATATGTCTTTGCATACGAATATACAGATGCTAGCGCTCAGAAAGATTTTGTGAGAGTTGAAAAACTAGACAAGGATGGTACGTCTGTTTGGAATAAGGTGATTGCCGAGGATGGTTATTTCAATGTGCCATATCCATATATATTCAATGCAGGCGATGGCAATATTATGGTATTGTATGTCTATGGCGGAGGAAGTGAGATAAAATCTCATGTTATGAATAGCGACGGAGAAACTTTGTATAGTGAAAACAATACTGTTTATTCAGAAGGTCTTGCTTCTTCAAAAGTATGGGAGGTAATGCATATTAACCCAGGACCAGATAACGGGGCACTTATTACATGTGTGAATAGCAGCTATAACGGTGTGTTTTCTTATATAAAGAAAGACGGAACTCCTGCATTTGTTTCAGGTACAAAAGGCGTAACATTGAATGACAGCTATGCTTCAGGTGAGCCTGCTGCCGTATATTGCAGTAAAGATAACTCCTTTATCTGTTCATACAAGCCTTTTGACTATGATAATTCCAGTTATCAAGGATTATATCTAAAGAAGATTTCCATTACTGGAGAATCATTATGGACAACGTCTATACCTGTAGAGGAAATGAAAGATGACTATAAATATTCATATTGTAGTATTCGGAACCTGACAGAAGATAATGTTGCTTTGTTTTATCAGAAATATGATAATACTACTGCTGTCGTAAATTCATTTGTTGTAACGTATGATAATGAAGGAAACAAAGTTGGTGATGCCTTGCAATTCTCTACAACAAGTACAACAAAGGAAAATCTTAGATCGTCAGAACTTATTGACGGATCATATTTTATTACAATGTGGGACGAAAAGCGTAATGGAAGCAACTACACGCTTTATATGCAGAAGGTTCCTGTAGATGCTGCTGCAGGTATAAAATCTGTAGACGTTAACACAGAAAAGAATATTATAGATACGGAATATTATACGATTTCTGGCGAGAGACTTACTGGGCCAATGAAAGGAGTAAACATTGTGCGTTGTGTATATGATGACAATACAATCGTTACACGAAAGGTAGTCATAAAGTAAATTATTCGAAAGAGAGATAGTTCTTATAAATATTCACTAAAATCCAAAAGCTTATGAGAAATTTATTTTTACCCGTTTTTTGCTTGTTTACAGCACTCATGGCAAATGCTCAAACAGAGATTACCGTAAGTGCAGCAGGCACATTGTCATCTCAGATTGGTGATGATACAAAATACACAATCACATCGCTTAAAATCAACGGAGACCTAAACGGTACAGACTTTATTCTGATTCGTGACATGGCAGGTGTAGATTTGGATAATAATACAACAGCAGGAACTCTGCAGACTTTGGACTTGTCTAATGCCAACGTCGTTGAAGGTGGTGAGGCTTATTATTCTGATTATTCAAAGAATGTAGATTACTATACTACAGCAAATGAAATCAGTGACCGATTGTTTATGAACTGCAAAACGCTTGAAAGTATTGTACTTCCAGAAACAGTTACAGCTATCGGTGACAGTGCTTTTCTTAAATGTACAAAACTTGCAGCTATAACATTACCGTCAAATCTGACTGAAATACGTAGTTATGCTTTCTCAAATACTTCATTGACAGAGTTTGCTTTTCCAGCAAACGTAGCATTGTCTAAAGGCGTTTTCTATAGATGTAGCACTCTTGCATCTGTAACATTACCTTCTGTATGTACGGAAATACCTGATGACGCGTTTTATGGAACAGAATTGTCGGTTTTAGAACTTCCTGAAGGTCTGGTTTCTATAGGCGAAGATGCATTTGGCAGTTGTCCTATCACATCTTTGGTGACACCTCAGACGCTTAAAACAATTGGAGAGGGTGCATTCTATCTATGCGATAATCTTGCATCATTGACCCTTAATGACGGATTGGAGTCAATCGGAGATATTGCTTTCGGCTATTGTTCTGCACTTACAAACGTAGTAATACCAAACTCTGTAACCACATTGGGAGGATGTTTCTCTTGTTGTGATGGACTCGTTTCTGTTCAGTTGCCTGACAGTATACGTGAGATAAGTGATGGACTTTTCGATAGATGTTCTAATCTTCAGACCGTAAATATACCTGTAAAAGTCAACCGTATAGGTGAATTGGCATTCCAGAACAATAGTAGTCTTGCCGAAATAACATTGCCTGATTCATTGGTTTCTATAGGTGAGGACGCCTTTGCAAACTGCACGGCATTGACATCATTAGTATTGCCAGCAGGTGTCAAAACAATAGAAGCAAACTGTTTTAGCGGATGCGAGGGACTTGTATCAATAGTATTGTCTGATTCTTTGGAATCAATACCAATGGGAACATTCTCTTATTGTTATGCCCTGAAGGAAATAGAAATACCAGAAAAGGTTACATCAATTGCAGATATGGCATTTATGGAATGTTCTGCTCTTGAAAAACTCATTATACCAGAATCTGTTACATCAATAGGAAGAATGGCTTTTGCATACGGAGTGTTGAAAGAAATCCAGAATTACGGCACTACTCCTGCTACCTGTGGTATGGGTGCATTTATGACAGAAGACGGAAACGTGCCAACAGGATGTGTCCTTTATGTACCACAAGGAACAAAAGATGCTTATGCCGCAGCTAATATATGGCAGTACTTCACTATTGAAGAAAGAGGTACAACTAGCATAACTCTTAACTCATCAGCATCAGAAACTAAAGAAATCTCACGCTATACACTTGATGGAAAGTATATAGCAGAGCCACAAAAAGGCATTAATATTGTGCGTTATAATGATGGTAGCATAAAGAAATTTGTTGTGAAATAAGTAAGTTTTGACTTAAATTCGGGACAGAAGTTAGTATTGTAGAAGCCATTACAATAACTTCTGTCCTTTTTTTTTGTTGTATTAGCCTATTGTTGTGTGCATTGTATAGGCATAGATACAATAATGTTGATATTGTAATATATTGGAATATCATATTTTATAGATATGAAAAGCTCTATTGAAAATTCTAATAGAACTTGATATCCACAATTACGTTGCTACCTACTTCTGCATTAAGGCTTTTTACAAGCCTACTGTGTATCATTGTGAGATCAGCACGCAATGAAGGATTATTGATCTTTACAAATAATGTCTGGTTTTTGATAAACTTGTCGCCTGTATATTTTGATATGCCATATCCTGCAACTTTATCCCAAGACTCTATCAGACGTTTTTGCAAAAGAGGAGTTTCCAAACCGTCTTGTCTTAGGCATTGTTGCAAGATTTCCGCTAATGATTTAATGTCGCGTCTAAACATTGCCGTCCTCCTTTACTGTTATATTTCCGTCTTCAACGTGGAAAATCTTATAGTCAAGCGAGCTGTTGTGCAATATCTTGTCTAGATGGTCACGATTAGTATCTGTCAGAAATATCTGTCCAAAGCCATTACCTGATACAAGACGTACAATCTGTTCTACACGATTAGCGTCAAGCTTATCGAAAATATCATCAAGAAGCAGTATAGGTGTAGTTTTTGAACAAGTATTTCTAAGGAAATTAAATTGCGCAAGTTTTAAGGCTATTACAAAAGTCTTGCTTTGTCCTTGGCTTCCTTCTCTCTTTACGGGATAGCCTTCAATAAGCATTTCCAAGTCATCGCGATGAATGCCATGCAGAGAATAGCCTACGGCACGGTCTTTGAATCTGTCTTTACGTATTACATCCAGAAGATTGCCTCGCTGGCAGTGAGAGATATATTTCAACGATATTTGTTCCTTTTCCTGCGATATGCAGTTATAGTATTCCTGAAATATAGGTATAAGTTCTGTAATGAAGGCATCGCGTTTCTTGTATACGGTCTCTCCCTCAATAGCCATCTGCTCTTCCAATATAGCCAGAAGCTCAGGGTCTGGCTCTTCCTCCTTCTTTAATAGTGTATTACGCTGTAGCAAAGCCTTGTTATAGCGGTTAAGGGCTTCTATATACGTAAGGTCATATTGAGAAATGACGACGTCCATAAGCCTGCGTCGTTCCTCACTACCTCCGTCTATAAGTATAGTATCATACGGAGATATTAATATCAGCGGTATAAGGCCAATATGCAGCGACAGTCTTTTATATTCTTTCTTGTTGCGTTTGAAATGTTTCTTTGTACCGCGTTTCATTCCGCAGAAGATATTCTCGTTATCTCCGTTGTCATCTATGTAGTCTCCGTCAAGCATGAAAAAGTCTTCATTATGACGTATGACATGTGAATCAATAGACGTGTTGGCGCTTCTGCAGAACGAAAGATAATATACGGCATCCAGAAGATTCGTCTTTCCTTCACCGTTGTGACCTATCAGACAGTTCATTTTCGGTGAAAAAGAGAGTGAAGCTTCACGTATGTTCTTGTAGTTAATGATAGAGATTTTGTTTAGAAACATATCAAATGCCGAGCTATTTTTGTTCAAATATGATGTATCGATAATGCAAAGTTACTTGATTTATCATTGAAAAAAGAAAAAAGTCAGTAATAAATTTCAATATATGAGATAATTTCTGTAATTTTGCCACGCTTTATAAACTCAGAAAAATATAAAAATAAACATAAATGGCAAATCTTAATGGAAAGAAGGGTACTATGAACGATACCCTTAATCAGAAAGAGGCGGTTTTCATTCAGTACAAGAAGACCATTTCTATCGCTATTGTTGTACTTATCCTTGTAGTTGCAGGAATTATTTGTTACAACACTTACGTATCTGGCCCTAAAGAGCAGGAAGCTAGTACCGCTTTGGCTAAAGGTCAGGAGTATTTCGCTAACCAGCAGTATGACAAGGCCTTGAAGGGCGATGGCGCTGGTTATGCAGGTTTCTTGAGCATCGCATCTGATTACAGCAGTACTGATGCAGGCAATCTTGCAAACCTTTATGCAGGTCTTTGCTATGGAGGTCTTGACAAGTGGAGTGACGCTGTAAAATATCTTGACGCATTCTCTCCATCTGATGATCAATTGATCAGTCCTGCAGCTATAGCTGCTCTTGGCAATGCATACGCTCATCTAAAGCAGTATGACAAGGCTGTAGAGAATCTGAAGAAGGCTGCAAACAAGGCTGATGGCGAGGCTGCTGACGGTGTAAACAACAGTTTGTCTCCTGTATTCTTGGTTCAGGCAGGTGAAATACTTGAAAGCCAGGGCAAGAAAGACGAAGCTCTTAAAATCTATCAGGAAGTAAAGGCTAAGTATCTTAATTCACCTGTTTCTCAGGAAATAGACAAGTATATAGAACGAGTATCAGTAAAATAATGGCAACTGCATTACACAACCTTTCTGATTACGACTTCTCAAAAATTCCTGATGCAAGTAACATGTGCTTCGGCATAGTTGTTTCTGAATGGAATAGTGAAATTACAGGAGCATTGCTTGAAGGAGCTGTTTCTACATTGGAGAAACATGGCGCTTTGCGTGAGAATATTCATGTGAAGACTGTTCCTGGTAGTTTTGAACTTATATATGGTGCACATCAGATGACACTGAATGACGGTTATGATGCTATCATAATACTTGGATGTGTTATTAGAGGCGAAACTCCGCACTTCGATTATATCTGTCAAGGTGTCACTTACGGTATAGCAAGGCTTAACGCTAAAAGCGAGATACCAGTAATCTACGGACTCCTTACGACAAATGACTTGCAGCAGGCAAAGGACAGAAGCGGTGGCAAGTTAGGAAATAAAGGTGATGAATGCGCCATTGATGCTATAAAGATGGCAAAGTTCTAAACAAAGAAATTATCCAGTCAAATCAATAATGGGGCGGGCTTCAAAATGCCCGCCCTTGTTTTTTTATAATTAAATATAAGGTTATGAAGTTTATATCATGGAACGTTAATGGTCTTCGGGCTTGTGAAGGCAAAGGATTCAGTGACACTTTCAAACAGTTGGATGCCGATTTCTTTTGTCTGCAGGAAACCAAAATGCAGGAGGGACAGCTTGACCTTTCTTTTGAAGGTTATGAATCTTATTGGAATTATGCGGAAAAGAAAGGATATTCAGGTACAGCTATCTTTACGAAACATAAGCCGCTGAGTGTTACATACGGCATTGGCATTGAAGAGCACGACCATGAAGGAAGAGTCATAACCTTGGAGATGGCTGACTTCTATCTTATCACCGTTTATACGCCTAATTCACAAGACGGTTTGAAACGTCTTGATTATAGAATGAAATGGGAAGATGACTTCCGTGAATATCTACTTAAATTAGATAAGATAAAGCCTGTTATTGTCTGCGGAGACCTTAATGTTGCACATAAGGAAATAGATTTGAAGAATCCAAAGACAAATAGAAAGAACGCTGGCTTTACCGATGAAGAAAGAGAAAAGTTCACAGAGTTGTTGGCAAACGGCTTCACTGATACATACAGATATTTGTATCCAGACAAGACTGATGTATATTCATGGTGGTCATATCGTTTTCATGCTCGTGAAAAGAATGCAGGCTGGCGTATAGATTATTTTGTCATTTCAAACAGAATAACAGAAAAAATAAAAGCAGCCGATATACTTTCAGATGTATTCGGTTCAGACCATTGCCCAGTAGTTCTGGATTTATAAATATAAAGAAGGGCATTTATAAAAAATAGAGCAGGAGAAAGCGTATGTTTTCTCCTGCTCTATTTTTTATTTATGGGTTATTAATATAAATGTCTAATCAATCTTATACACCGTCGTCTTCATCTTCTTGGCTATTGTCACTTGAGTCTAGACGATTGTCTTTCTGTATGCTTACATTGCCTAAGCGAGATATGCTTATAATAAGCGGTACATATTCGTCACTTAGAACATCAGGTGCGCCTACACTTGCAGCCAATTTCAGATTGTCGCCTTCTGCACCGTCAATCACCATGCCAAGTAGTGCGCTTTTGCTTAGATAGTTTTCACCGATTTGACTTTTGAAATCATCTTTGGTAAATGTTCTGTTGAAGAATTCCGTTCCGTCAGGTCGTGAAACAATAACGGTAATTTTGTTGTCGTAATACTTGCTTCCTGATTCGTCAACTATTAATGGAAGCTGTGTATCAGAATGACGGCTGATAGAAACTTTGTATGTCTTTCCTAACCATTCTATATTGTCTGGATGTTCGTAATCCTGCATTTTCGTAGGGTGTGCAGGCTCTTTCTTTACAGGTTTGTGGGTTATAATATCTGTGCTTTGTTTCTTTTCGTTGCAAGATACAAATGCAAAAGATATTAGTGTTGCTGTTAACAGGATTGATGCGAATTTCATTTTAAATATTAATTTATCTGCAAACTTACATAAATTTTTCGAGAATCAATGCTATTATGCCATGTAAGTTTTAATCTTTTCTGTTTTTCTTGCATATTGTAATGATATTGACGCATGTTTATATTGTAAATTCTTCTCTTTGGGAGATAGTGTTATGATAGGCATCTTTATTATTAGCCATTTACTGATTATGCATATTTATGCAGAAATACATGACCTAAAAAACAGAAAATTATCTCGTTAACGCGCTGAGAATGGCTGTTTTCTGAAATAAAAATGTCGTGGACGCAAATAATGCCTAAAATCGTGTGCATACTTAAAGTGTTATTACACAAGCAATTATGGCGTTTTCTCTCCTTGGTGTGCATAAAATAACCGTAAAAATCAGGCAAAAATAAGCCATAATTGACCGCTTTTAAGGCAGTAAATGCCTTGTTTGCAACTTGAAAACATGCCGTTTTCAACTGAAAAACCTATGGTTTATTGCCAATAACCTATGCTTTTACCTGATACAACCCCCAATATTACTACTTTTGACCCTATTTTTGTGCATCTGTTTTTCTATTTCGCGATTTTCTTTTGTCATGATTTCAGAAAAGCGAAAGTGTATATTTATGCAGGAATGTGAATAATTATGCAAAATAAACGATTACTCTTACATGTGTCATTCCTACATGTTGGCAATTAGCTTTCCTAAACTATTTATGCGATACATGTAGACATTCTTCAGATTAGAAACAGATGACTTGAATGTTGTGAATGTGTCAAACCTTGCAGGGTCTTTGCCTTTCCATAACTGTTCATCTGCAAGTGCTGATGCAGATATAAGTTTTTCCCATTTGTCGATATCGTTTTCCAAATCCTTGAAACGTGGTTCAAGTTCTTTCCATCTATTCTTTACTCTGTTTCTGAATTGCGGTTCTTTCAATAGTTGGTCATACCATAGAGCATTACCGTTGTATATACTGTCTCCATTCAATAGTATTACATCGGTTCTGTTTAGTCTTGATGGGCGAATGTCTCCGTTTTGATCAAGTCCAACGGTGATGAATGCCAAATCAAAATCCCATACTGGCCCTGCTTTCAACAGACCGTTTTTATCCTTGTGCATATAACAACTTCTTGGACCATTAGGTTCTGCGTTTTGTGCAAGTTCATGCACTATCCACCAGTCAACGAATGAATCCATATCAATATAATCATTGTATAGTATAGTGAAGTCATCTGGTGTACCTTTATATATAAGCTGTTCTATGTAGTCAAAATATTTTTCGATTTCACTCATTTGCGTTTCAGACGGCTTTTGAGGGTATTTCACGTTAACAGGTAAATGCCTTATTTCCGTTTCAAATCGATATTCTTCATTAGGATAGTTATCCATTTCAATAAGAAATCCGTCATCTTTGTCAATATTGACCTTGTTTTTATCTACACGTATTTGCTCGCATAGCAGATAACATCCTTGTAATTTTCCATTAACTATAACATCGACTAATCTGCTTTCAGGAGTCCAGTCAAGACAAGTCTGTTTAGCTATACGTAATGCAAGAGAGTTGCGAAGAAGACTATGATCCATAAAATTGGCAAGCAATATCCAGCGTTTGCTTTCCTGCATACCTAACAGTCCGCTTTCTTCAATCAGTTTTATAGCAAAAGGTTTCTTGGGTTTGTTGAATGTCGAGTTCCCTCTTGCCCGCACAGATGCTTTTGTCGATTTATAGGACACGCTACCATCTGGCATGACGATTTCCAGTGTTGTGTTTTCAAGCCAATAGTCCTTTGACGTTATAGCAATACTGTCTGCTGTAGTTATATATATGGTAGGAATATCAAATGCAGCAAGGGCATTTGATGCATATAAAGCCATTAATAATATCAGTGTTACTAGTCTCATCATAGTACAAAGGTATAGAGTAATTACGATAATTCAAAATGAAAGGC
>JAUNIZ010000122.1 GCA_030523165.1 Prevotellaceae bacterium | reverse complement strand
AATTGAGATTTGAGATTTGTGACGGTTTATTTAACAGGTATTAAGAATTGCTCTTTGTGTGCATCAGCAATCGGCATAGCTTTAGCATGTAAAGAAAAATCACATAGTTTCTTATTGGGTGTGTTGTGGCATGCGCCCACTCTTTCGTCTACAGTTGGAGCAGATAAAAATATTTGTAAATAAATAAGAAACACACCACGCTTTGTCACTTCTTTCGTTTGACTTATTTTTTACTTTTCACAGCGGCATTTGAAATTATCATGAACTAGTTTTTCGTTTTAATTTACTTATTCTTTGATTGTTTATTTACTTATTTGTAAATATATAAGCCTATTTAAGTAAATTATTTTCTTATTTCTACATAACACGAAAGATTATGTTTTTCATGATATTTATTTATCTTTATTTATATTTATGAAAGTTTAACTTACAAAAAAGTCGTGGTGAATTTGTTGTTACGAGAAAAGATTAACGCAAGAGCAAGCTAACTGCTTATAGAAGTTCGCCACCCTTCGGGGACGATGTGGAGACATCTGCATAATATCCGAAGGTCACACTACGCTCACCCTCGGTTAGGGAAGTTTGCCCCTTTCAGGGACGTGAGTAACTGTCTATTACTAGAATCGGCTGACCGAAAACCGTCTCAAATCTCAAATCTCAATTAAATTCTGGACGGTTACTAATTATCTTCCGCTTCGCACGATGACCTTCGGTTCATAATCATAAATTACTTCCCCTTTTCAAATAGTCGGGCGGCATTTCCTGCAAAGACACTGTCGGAAAGATGGGATAGTTCAGGCATTGCGGCAAGCGTGGACTTAAGGCCTGCTATGACACCATGCACACCGTCGGCACTGACATAGGGATAGTCGGAACCGAAAAGCAGATGCGAGGGCGAAGTGACTGTAAGGAGCATGCGCAGCACGTCGGCAGACGCACCGCCGGCAAGGTCGTAATAAAGATTGCCCATATTGCCTTTCCAGTCGATGTTCTTGTCGATGCCCGACCTCCTCATTACCTCAACGATGTTCTTCATTCTCGGAACGGCAAGCGGAACGAAGGAGCCGCAATGGGGAACTACAAACCTGATGTGAGGATAGCGTGAAGGCACGTTGCGCGAAATCATGTTGACCACCGCACGTGTGGTTTCAGCAGGATACTCATAGGCTGCAAGTGGCGTCTGCATCATAAGGCTGTCGTTGAAAGGCGTTGGCTTGTGAGGATGTATGATTACAACGGCATGACGCTCGTCAAGAACTTTCATCAACGGGTCGAGAGCAGCGTCGCCGAGATACATTCCGCGGCTGTTGGTGGCAAGCTTCACACCGTCTGCATGAAGCGTGTCAAGGGCATAGACAGCCTCGGCTATCGCCCCTTTCACATCGGGCAACGGCAATGTGGCACAGAATTTGAAGCGGTCTGGATAAGTTGACTTCACCGCTGCCGTCTCTTCGTTGTATCGCCTTACGATAGCCCTACTCTCAGCGGCGTCACCGAAAAACGGCTGTGGAGCAGGCATGGTAAGAACGCTCCACGCTATGCCCTCGCGGTCCATCATCTCTATATGCCTTTCTGCCGACCATGACGGTATGGGGAAACCTTCTTCGAGCAACGCTCCATGACTGCCAACAAAGGCAATGTATGACGGCAGCACATTATGGCTGTGTACGTCTGCAATGACTTGCGACATGGCTTTGCCGCATATACATGACATTGCGCAGGGCAGAAGAAATCTGCACCCTGCAGCAATGACTGACGATAGATTGACGATTTTACTTTTCATTCCGTATCCTTGTTTTTGTGCAAAGATAACGGCTATTAGTAATATCACAAGTATCTATATTACAGATATTTGTAACATAATTACATTTTAATTAATTATGAATTATTTTGCAGTTTTTCCCTGTATTCAGTAGGCGTGACGCCGAGCAGCCTTTTGACGTAGCGGCTGAAATGGGATTGGTTGTAGAAATCCATGCGGTCGGAAATGTCGGTCAGCGTCAGGGATAAATCGCCCAGCAGCCTCACAAGCTCGTAACGGGCATAGTAGGTTATCCATTCCAGGGCGGGAATGCCGCTTACCTTACGGCATATCTCCGAGAGATATTTCGGGGTGATGCACAGCAGGTCGCTATAGAAGGACACATCGCGGTTCTTCTGGCAGTGGTTCTGCACCTCGTGGAGAAATCTGAGGAATGTCTGCGCGGTGATGTTGCTGAACTTCATGTTGTCAATCTCGCGCGAATAGAACTGCCACATGTCGAACAGGAATATCTGCAGCAACCGCCCCAACACATCCATCCGGAAGATGTGCTTCTGTGCCAGTCGGGTGCGGAACTGCGCAAAATCGTTCTCGCATACGGCATACTCTTCGTCTGTGAGGTGATAGACGGGGTTAAGCTTTATGAATACAAAGCCCTTGACAGCCTGTCTATTACTGAAATCGGTTTACTGAAAACCGTCTCAAATCTCAAATCTCAATTAAATTCTGAATGGTATAACGAGGTCATGCACTAAAAATAAGTTAAAATGCAAAAAAAAAGAGAGTAAAGGCGGTGTAATAATAAACTTTTGATTACCTTTGCAGCCGCAAAACGGGTAAGTCTTGCACGGCCAGCTCCCTTCGAATCCTCCAGGACGGGAACGTAGCAAAGGTAGTTGGTTGTAGCGGCGCGATGTAAGTAGCTTGCCCACCCGCCTCTTTAGCTCAGTTGGCCAGAGCACGTGATTTGTAATCTCGGGGTCGTTGGTTCGAATCCGACAAGAGGCTCAAAAGGGATGGAGACACCGGTCTTCATCCCTTTTTCATTATCCATACCTATGCCACACGCGCCCTTGCCCTTAGCCTTCCGGCAATCATGAACACCACGATAACCGCTGTAGTGAGTATCTCCGACAGCGCAAGCGCTAGCCATATACCATGAGTGCCAAGCAGCTGGGGCAGCAGTATGAAGCTGGGAACAAGGAACACCAGGCCGCGAAGCAAGGCAAACAGCGTGGCAGGCTTAACGCGCTCCAGGCTCTGGAAATAGCCTATGGCGGCTATGTTGATTATGAAGAACACAAACGCTACGGCGAAATAAGGAAAACCGTCTATGGCTATGTGTGCCGACTTGTCTGACAGACTGATGAACAGACCTACAAGAAGTTCGGGGAATACGGTGAACATAAGCGTCACCAAGGCTCCGCAGGCTATGGCTGTGAAGATTACAATGCGCTCGGTAGAATGTACCCTGTCCATGTAGCCCAAGCCGAAATTATAGCTTATGATAGGCTGTGCCGACTGCGCTATTGCATTGCCGACCATGAAGACAAACGGAGCGTAATAGCAGGCTATGCCGAATGCCCCTACCCCGCTGTCTGACAGGTAATGCATAAACACCTGGTTGCCCACGAACATAAGCACCGCCATCGTTGATTCGCCAAGCAGAGCCGACGAGCCTATGCGGCACTGATAGCCTATGTTGCGGCATGACAGGCGGAAGCTCTTTACGCTCATCTTCAGGGCATGAAGGCGCAGACGAGAGGCGAAGAATGCCAAATAGACAAGCGCTGCCACACCTCCTATGACAAGACTGAGGGTAGAAGCGAACGCAGCTCCCATCACTCCCCAGCGGAAAGGGAAAATGAACAGCCAGTCGAGCACCACGTTTATTGCGGCAGACACCACGCTGCACATCATGGCATACTTAGGCGAGCCGTCAAGACGGATAACGAACAGCGAGACGGAAATCCACATCTGGAACACGAACGACGGCACGAACCACAGGAGATAGTCGGTGACGTAAGGCAGCAGATAGTCGGAAGATCCCAACAGCAGTGCCGTTTCCTTCGGGCAAGCCATTATCGCCAGCGTAGGCACAAGCGTTATTGCGGTGACGAACAACAGCGCCTGGGTGACGTTTAGGCGTGCCGCCTTTGCCTTGCCCCTCGCAAGCTGGATAGACGCTACTACCGAGCAGCCTGCGCCTACCATTAGCCCGATGCCCGTGATTACCATGAGCAAAGGCACGCAGATGTTTATTGCCGCTATGCCGTCGCTGCCCACGCCATGACCCACGAATATTCCGTCGATGGCGGTAACGGCAGACATGCTCAACATTCCGAATAGAGTTGGAACGAAAAACCTTCTGAACAATGTAAACACATTCAGTGTACTTAAATCAATTTCATCTCTCTTCATATTTTCTTTCTTTTAGTTAAAACCGACATCTGTATATACACGAAAATGCCGGACAAAATGATTGGTTTTACCCAGTCATCTTATCCGGCATCGTATATCATGCCCTCCGATGAGGATTACAAAACGCTCTCTGTTTTCTAATTTCGGTGCAAAGGTAGGACTAATAAAAATAATACGCAAATTTAAACGCCTTTTTTTTCAATATACAACCAATGGAATTAATGTATATAAGGTGTAAAAAAGCATATCATTTGTTTTGTATTGAAAAGTAAAATCATTACCTTTGCACTCAAGAAAGTTGCACTTAAACCACATGATTATGAAAAAACTGCTGTCGCTACCGCCTAATCTGGTAAACTGTTTCCACTCCATTACCGGCTATGACCGTAAGGAATGGTTCTGCACTAACGACCCGGTTGGCCGCAAATTAGGTTCTGGTGGCGGTTCTACATGGCTTCTAAAAGCATGTTATGACAATGATAATGACGGATTAGACTTTGACGAATGGCTGGCAAGAGACAGAAAGCTGCTGCTCCATGCCGGCGGACAAAGCCGCCGACTGCCTGCCTACGCACCTTCGGGCAAGGTGCTTACGCCTGTGCCGGTGTTCAGATGGGAACGCGGACAGAGGCTTTCGCAAGACCTGCTGTCGCTGCAGGTGCCGCTCTATGAACACATCATGAGCTGTGCGCCCGACAATATCCACACGATGATTGTAAGCGGCGACGTGTATATACGTTCCACTCAGCCGCTGCAGGCAATACCCGACGCAGACGTTATCTGCTATGGCCTATGGCTCGGACCAGAGATTGCCAAGGATCATGGCGTGTTCGTTTCATGCAGCGACACACCTTCTGTGCTTAAATGCATGATGCAGAAGCCTTCTGTGCAGACGCTCGGCAAGCTGCTGCACGGGCATTTCTACCTAACGGACATAGGCATCTGGCTGCTCAGCGACAAGGCTGTAAAGCTGCTGATGAAACGCTCCGAAGACGGAAACGAGGTGATAAACTATGACCTTTACTCGCAGTTCGGCTGCGCATTGGGCACAGACCCGTCTATTAAAGACGAGGAACTCAACAACCTGAAGGTTGCCGTATTGCCGCTGCCTGGCGGTGAATTCTATCACTTCGGCACCAGTCATGAGCTGCTCTCGTCAACTCTGGCTATACAGAACCTTGTGAACGACCAGCGCGAGATAATGCACCACTCGCTGAAACCTCACCCCGCAATGTTCGTGCAGAACGCAGTGACGGAAATAACGATAACCGAACATAACCACAACCTGTGGATAGAGAACAGCCATGTAGGCAAGCAGTGGACAATAGCCCACGACAATATAATAACCGGAGTGCCCGAAAACGACTGGCAGGTAAGCCTGAAGGAATGCCAATGTGTTGACATCGTGCCTGTCGGAGAAGACGAGCTCGTAGTGCGCCCATACGGCTACTATGACAAATTCCGCGGACTTCTCTCTGACGAAGCTACCGAATTCATAGGCAAGCCGTTCAAGGCATGGGCTGAAGAGCGCGGCATCGACATTGAAGCCATCGACGGCAAGGAAGACCTGCAGGCTGCCCGCATATTCCCGGCATGCGCCAACGCTCATGACGCAGGGCTTGTGCTGCGCTGGATGCTCAACGAGCCGGAACTGAAGGAGGGCAAGGATATATGGGAAGAAAGCCGCAAGCTGTGCGCAGACAATATCTCCAACGAAGCCGACCTTGTGCGCCTGGCACAGCAGAGGGCTGCTTTCCGCGCAAAGAACTGGCAGGCGCTGGCAAAGAACTATGAACACAGCGTGTTCTATCAGATTGACCTCGACAATGCCGCACGTGAATATTCGCTATATAACATACCAGAACCTGCACCTATAAGCGAAGACGCGCCACTGCTGACACGCATTCATGACAATATGTTCAGGTCAGAACTCGCAAGGATAAAGGGCAAGGAATATCAGACAAACGAAGACAAAGCCTTCTCTCTATTGCGCGAAGGACTCACACAGACGGTGCTTATGGAGAAGCAGTCGCCACGCATGTCTGTCTACGGCGACCAGATTGTATGGGGAAGAAGCCCTGTGCGCATCGACATAGCAGGCGGCTGGACTGACACTCCGCCTTACTGTCTCATGGAAGGCGGTGCCGTTGTAAACCTCGCTATCGAGCTTAACGGTCAGCCTCCGCTGCAGACATACGTGCGCCCTTGCAAGGATTTCCACATCGTGCTGAGAAGCATCGACCTTGGCGCAGTAGAGGAAGTGAGGACATACGAGGAGCTTGCTGACCTTCGACATGTAGGCAGCCCGTTCTCAATACCTAAGGCAGCATTGGTGCTGGCGGGTTTCCTGCCGCAATATTGCTCTGAGAAATATCCTACGCTAGAGAGTCAGCTGAAGGCTTTCGGCTGCGGAATAGAGCTGACATTGCTGTCTGCCATACCTGCAGGTAGCGGTCTGGGCACAAGCAGCATGCTTGCCTCTACGGTCTTAGGCGCTCTAAACGACTTCTGCGGACTAGCTTGGGACAAGAACGAGATAGGCAGACGCACCCTTGTACTGGAGCAGTTGCTGACAACAGGCGGTGGCTGGCAAGACCAGTTTGGCGGCATTCTGCAAGGCGTAAAGCTGCTACAGACGGGCAGAGGATTTGAACAATGCCCTACGGTTAAGTGGCTTCCTGGCAATCTGTTCACGCAGCCAGAATACAGCTCATGCCACTTGCTCTACTACACCGGCATCACCCGCACGGCGAAGAATATTCTTTCAGAAATTGTAAGGCGAATGTTCCTTAACAACAACGAAGAACTTTATCTGCTAAGGGAAATGAAACAACATGCACTGGACATGTATGACGCCATTCAGCGTGCCGACTTTAACCGCATGGGACAGCTTGTGCGCAAGACGTGGATGCAGAACCAGGCGATTGACAGCGGTACGAATCCTGACAACGTAAGGCAGATTGTATCGAGAATAGACGACCTCTGCACAGGCTATAAGCTTGCCGGTGCCGGTGGCGGAGGCTATCTTTACATGATAGCGAAAGACCCTGACGCTGCAGCACGCATAAAGCAGATAATGAACGAAAACCGCCCTAACGCCAACGCCCGCTTTGTAGACATGTCTCTAAGCGAAAAGGGTCTGCAGGTAAGCAGAAGCTAAAGAGCATAGCCTAATGCTATATGCAATAGAGAGTATGCGGGCTTACAATTAAAAAAGCATCCGTCAAAACGGACAATGAACATCTGTCAAACGGACATTAAGCATAACTGATTACGACAATGAAATTTCGGACAAAGGTCAACATAGACAAGCCTGACTTCACAATAGAGCCATGCGAAGAGATTCTCTTCGTTGGCTCTTGCTTTGCCGATAACATTGGCAAGCGGTTTGTCGAAGAGAAGTTCAGAGCCGAAGTTAATCCGTTTGGCGTGATGTATAACCCTGCCAGCATACTCCATACCGTTGCAAAGACGGAGATAAAGCCTAGAATTGCGTTCTTTACGCTGGGTACCAATCATGTATATATACTCAACGAGACAGGCGAGATAGTGGACAACTGCGCCAAAAGGCCGCAACGTCTGTTTACGGAAAAGGAACTTTCCATAGACGAATGCTACGCTTATCTGTCAGAGGCTGTGCGCATTCTGAAGGAAAGACGCAGCGACCTGAAAGTAGTCATTACCGTTAGCCCGATAAGATATGCCAAATACGGCTTTCACGGAAGCATGCTTTCCAAGGCTACGCTCTTGCTTGCCGCCGACAGACTCGTGCATGACAATGAAGGCACAGTGAGCTATTTCCCTGCTTACGAGATAGTGAACGACGAACTAAGAGACTACCGCTTTTACAACCAAGACATGCTTCACCCGTCAGCGCAGGCGGTAGAATATATATGGGAAGTATTCTCTGACGCTTATTTCTCTGATTCCACGAAGCGTTTCATAGAAGAATGGAGACCGATAAAAGAAGCTTTGGCACACAAGCCGTTCAACCCTGACGGTGAGGAATACAAGGCTTTCATGCGAAGAACGAAAGAGAAAGCAATGGAGCTTGCGGCGAAATATCCTGGGCTAGACATTTCCAATGAAACGTTTGACGCCAAAAAAGAGTGAAAAACTTTTGTTCTTATCGCAAATTAAACTAACTTTGTAACTTGAAGATGGACGCTATTAGGATAGCGAAAACGTTCAGACAAGAAACTTGTAAAGATAAATAAAAGAAATGAACTATACTATTGAAAAGGTTACAACCCTGATTGGAGCACGGCGTTACGGCTCTGCCGACAGCAGCATAGGATGGATTCTTACTGACAGCCGAAGCCTTTGTTTTGCGGAAGAAACGCTTTTCTTCGCCATTCGCTCAGAACGTAACGACGGGCATAAATATATTTCCGACTTATACAGGCGTGGAGTTCATAACTTTGTCGTCGAGAAACTTCCTGCCAAATATACAGAATTATACCCTGACGCAAACTTCCTTAAAGTTCCATATACGCTCGAAGCCCTGCAAAGACTTGCTGAACGCCATAGGGATGAATTCAATATTCCCGTCGTAGGCATAACAGGCAGCAACGGAAAGACTATTGTCAAGGAATGGCTTTACCAGCTTCTCTCGCCTTCAATGGTGGTTACCCGCAGCCCAAGAAGCTACAATTCGCAGATTGGAGTGCCGCTTTCGGTATGGCTAATCAACGAACAGACCGAAATAGGCGTGTTTGAAGCAGGCATAAGCGAGAAGGGAGAAATGGACTCGCTAAGAGATATAATCCAGCCTACTATAGGAGTAATAACGAATATAGGCTCTGCCCATCAGGAGAACTTCACTTCTCTTGCCGAGAAATGCAACGAGAAACTGAAACTTTTCCATGATTCTAAGGTCATTATATATCCGTTTGACGATATCAACATCAGAAACGGAGTGGCTGCTATGAACAATAACGGAGAGAAGATAGCATGGTCTAAAGAGAACAAAGACGCACAGCTATATATATATAAGGTAGAGAAAAACGACACGTCAACCACAATTTCGTATATCTTCAAGGGCAAAGAGGGTGTCTATACCATACCTTTCATTGACGAGGCGTCAATAGAAAACTCTATCACATGCGCTGCAGTTTCTCTTTATCTTGGCATTGGCGAACAGCTTGCAGAACGCATTCAGCACATAGAGCCTGTTGCCATGCGACTTGAAGTGAAGGAAGGTCAGCACGGATGCACGCTGATTAACGACTCATACAATTCTGACATCAACTCGCTCGACATAGCTCTCGACTTCATGAACCGTCGCCCCGACCATGAAGGGCGCAAGCACACGCTTGTTCTCAGCGATATTTACCAAAGCGGAAAGTCAGGAGAAAAGCTGTACAAGGAAGTGTCTGAGCTGCTGAAGAAACGCGGTGTTCAGAAGTTTATCGGCATCGGACCGGAGATAAAAGACAAGATAGACATTGACGAAAGATATTTCTTTGACGACTGCCAGTCGTTCATTGACAGCGATGTTTTCCGCACTCTGCATGACGAGGTGATATTGCTTAAAGGCTCGCGAAAGTTCAGTTTCGACCAGCTGACTGAGCTTCTTGAACAGAAAGTCCACGAGACAATACTCGAAGTGAACCTTAGTGCCGTTGTAAAGAACCTTAACCACTACCGTTCATTCATGAAGCCGACAACAAAGATTGTCTGCATGGTAAAGGCTGACGGCTATGGTGCAGGTGCGGTAGAAGTGGCGAAAACGCTTCAAGACCATAGGGTTGACTATCTCGCTGTGGCTGTTGCCGACGAGGGTGTTACGCTCCGCAAGAACGGAATCACCAGCAACATCATGATTATGAACCCCGAAATGACAGCGTTCAAGACCATGTTCGACTATGAGCTGGAGCCAGAAGTCTACAGTTTCCGCTTGCTCGACGCGCTGATAAAGGCTGCACAGAAAGAAGGAATAACGGCTTATCCAGTGCATATAAAGCTAGATACCGGCATGCATCGCCTTGGCTTTGACCCTAAGAAAGACATGGATGAGCTTATAGACAGGCTGAAACATCAGAACGCAATAATACCACGCTCGGTGTTCTCTCATTTTGTCGGTTCTGACAGCGATGATTTCGACAACTTCTCTGAAAAGCAGTTCAAGCTGTTCAAGGAAGGAAGCAGCAAGCTGCAGTCGGCATTTACCCACAAGATACTAAGGCATATTGACAACAGCGCAGGAATAGAGCATTTCCCTGAAAGGCAGCTTGACATGTGTCGTCTTGGCCTTGGGCTTTACGGAATAGACAGCCGTGACAATTCTATACTGAATACCGTCAGCACGCTGAAAACCACTATCTTGCAGATTCACAACGTTCCGAAAGAGGAAACCGTAGGCTATAGCCGTAAAGGCATACTGACACGCGACAGCGTTATCGGTGCTATACCTATAGGATATGCCGACGGGCTTGACCGTCATCTTGGCTGTGGTCGTTGCTATTGCCTTGTAAACGGCAAAAAAGCTCCTTATATCGGAAACATCTGCATGGATGTTGCTATGATTGATTTGACCGGAATTGACTGCAAAGAAGGCGATACGGTTGAGATTTTCGGCGAGAATCTTCCTGTAACCGTTCTGTCTGACGTAATCCAGACAATACCATACGAAGTGCTGACAAGCATCAGCAGCCGTGTGAAACGTGTCTACTACCAAGACTAAACCTGTCTGTTGTCATCAAGAAAACTATGGTTTGTCAATAAGAAAGCTA
>JAUNIZ010000337.1 GCA_030523165.1 Prevotellaceae bacterium | reverse complement strand
TGTCGCTTTGCAAGCAAAATCCCACTAAACCCTATAGGTTGCGGATTTGAGGTTATATAAAGATACAGAAACTTACCGTTATGACTTAATTAAAAGATTAACCAACACCTTTATATATATTCACGAACCGTCTGGACTGTTATTGATAATTATATGTTATCTGTAATCGGTCTGGACGGATTTCTTTTTATCGTTTGATATTACATTACTATTACAAAGGTATAGTATATTATGAAGTCATTGTTATTGCCTAATATGCAACGAAATACACATGCAAAATTATCTTTTTATTCCAATAATTCCTTTGTTACCAATAAAATTATTACTTTTGCAACGAATTGGTTCTGAACTGGCATACCTGTCATTCAGATTAAAAGGGAATCGGGTGCAAGTCCCGGACAGTCCCGCTGCTGTGAAGCTCTGTTATCGTCTTGAAAATCAAATGCCACTGATGTGACATAAATCACCTCGGGAAGGCTTCAAGGAAGAGGAGCGAGTCAGAAGACCTGCCATTCATCAAAGTGTGCATTTGCTCGTGGGTTAGGAGTGCATTACGAAAGATTATAAAAGACTTATGATAGTTTAAGGATGCCTATATATAATAAGGTATGCATGCATTGCGGAATTATGTCGCAATGTCGTTGATGATGTTTGCATGTCGTCATTATTGTCATGCCTCTTTCATATAAGGTATATATGGCATATAATATATAGGTATGTATAACAAAAAAGTATAGTATTAATCCACTTTTAAGGTAAAAAGACAAATGATAAAAAAAGTACTGATAGCCAATAGAGGCGAAATAGCTCTGCGTGTCATGCGTTCATGTCGCGAGATGGGTATACGCACTGTGGCTGTTTATTCAGATGCCGACCGTACATCACGACATGTGGCTTATGCAGATGAAGCATACGAACTAGGTCCGGCAGTAGCAAAAGAGAGTTATCTTAATATTGATAAAGTGTTGGCTGTAGCAAAGCAATGCCATGCGGATGCTATACATCCGGGCTATGGATTCCTGTCGGAGAATGCAGATTTTGCTCGCCGTTGCGTAGAAGAAGGAATAGTATTTATAGGTCCTTCTGCTGAAACAATGGAATCTATGGGTGACAAGATAGCCGCTCGTAGACGGATGATTGCAGCTGGCGTGCCTGTAGTTCCGGGAACGGAAGAGCCGTTGAAGAGCGCTGACGAGGCGGTAAAGATATGCAATGAAATAGGATATCCAGTAATGCTGAAGGCATCAATGGGTGGTGGCGGCAAGGGAATGCGACTTATTCATTCAGAGAATGAAGTTGTAGAAGCATACAATTCCGCACGTGAAGAATCAATGTCTTCATTTGGCGACGATACTGTTTACCTAGAGAAATTCGTAGAAGAACCGCACCATATAGAAATACAGATACTTGGCGACAACTATGGTAATGTTGTACATTTGTTTGACCGAGAGTGTTCAGTGCAAAGGCGCAACCAGAAGATAGTAGAGGAAAGTCCTTCTCCTTTCCTTACTCCAGAACTTCGAAAGGAAATGGGTGAGAAAGCTGTAGCAGCTGCAAAGGCTGTGAATTATTCAGGAGCAGGTACGATAGAGTTCCTTGTAGACAAGTATAGAAATTTCTATTTCCTTGAAATGAATACCCGTCTACAGGTAGAACATACTATAACGGAAGAGGTTGTAGGAGTAGACTTGGTAAAGGAACAGC
>JAUNIZ010000121.1 GCA_030523165.1 Prevotellaceae bacterium | reverse complement strand
AACTGACCGCTTTTTTTTTATGTATTATGCTTACTTATTGATTATCAAGTAGTTACATTTCAAGAGTGTTCTCGGTCAGTGAAAAACGCATCATTTTCATGCAAAAAGACGTGGCAAAATGCAGCATGTTTATAACAAAAATCGCTCTTGATTTCACGTTTTTGCACGAAAGTCGTGCTAACAAAAGTTAATTTCGGGGTTGTTTCGCAGAAAACGGCATGAGTGAAAATACCAATAAAAGCATGAAAAATGTGCGAAAAACGATAAGAAAACAGCAGAAAACCTTCAAATTTAACACTCGTTAACCATCATTTTCGCGTTTCCACGTACCATTTTCTCATTGTCAAGGCTAACTTCCATACACCTTTTATTATATACCGCTTGATATTAGTTTTGCAAAAACACGTGAAATCCGGTCAGTTGGTCAGTTCGGTCAGTTATTTTCTTGGGGTATATTTTGTTCAGGAAAATATGCAAGAATCCATCAGCTCTCTTCTTGTTTTATTGCAAATATACAAGAAAATCAGAATATATTATGCTATAAGAAAATTTGGATATTATCAGTAAATGGATTATAATGTTTTTATTTTTATATAACACTTCTGTGTTTTTCAAGAAAATCTTTGTATCTTTGTGCGATAAACATGTATACAATTATGATGACGGATTTGCAGAAACAAAGAATTATTGAAAGCGGAAAAGACTTTTTCCGAAAGAATATCATACCTAATCACTTGAAGAATTTAAACAGCCTAAAGCTAAAGGATTTTAAAGTCAATCCTTTTCTCGTCAACTATTTAGCGGCTTTTCTTTGTGGTGATACAACTCCTGAATCATTGGCGAAAGCGTTGATTTACCCTCGCATTCTCGGAACAAGTATAAATACAAGTTTCGGACAAAAGATACAGATATTCATATCCAGCATAGCGGAAATAGCAGGCAGCGCTTCAGGTATAGACGGTGTTGATATAGAGTTTATAGACGCTTTGGATGGAAGAAAGAAATATTGCCAATGCAAGGCTGGTCCACAGACTATAAATAAAGATGATGTAGCCACAATATTAGGACATTTTACACGTCTTCAGAACAAGGCTCGTATAGACAGGCTTCCTATTCAGATAAACGACATGATAGTAGGTGTGCTCTATGGTGAAAAGGAAGAGTTGTCTGGAAACTATAAAAATATAGACAAGACTTGCCCCGTATATTGTGGTGCGGAATTTTGGGAACATCTTACGGGAGACAAACTATTCTATAATCAGTTGGCAAAGGCATTTGGAGAAGTCGTAGAACAAGACAATATAGACGGAAGCCAATTGATTTTGGCAAAAGTGAAAGAACTGTCAGTTGAAATAGAGAATAAAGGAGGGCTCTAATGGCATCATTTTTATCAACAAACAATTTAGCGGACATAACGGGAACGTCTTTGGCTACGGTGCAGAAGTGGGCAAAGAACGGTGTATATCCGTATCATAAGAGCGATAGAGGAAATGATGGCTTCTTTATGGAGGAGTTGACAGACATTGCGCCTGTAAAGCAGATGTTGGAAACAAATTGGGACGATGAACTTAATGTTGTGCCTTTACGCGATTATACGTCTGTAGAGTTGTTCGCTGGCGCAGGAGGGCTTGCTCTTGGTATGCACAAGGCTGGTTTCCGTCATGTTCTACTGAATGAAATAGACGCAATGGCATGCCAGACATTAAGACATAATCGCCCTGACTGGAATGTTTATGAAGGAGATATTCACAGTATAGATTTCAGACCGCTTCACGGCTATGTGGATTTCTTGTCAGGTGGATTCCCTTGTCAGGCATTTTCTTATGCAGGCAAGAAGGGAGGTCTTAGTGACACTCGTGGAACGTTGTTTTTCGAGCTTGCCCGTGCTGTCCGTGAAATACAGCCAAAAGTTTTTATGGGCGAGAATGTAAAGGGGCTTCTGTCTCACGACGGAGGAAAGACATTGGAAATAATCAGAAATGCCATTTCTGAACTTGGATATACTTTGGTCGAGCCACGTGTATTGAAAGCCATAATGTATCAGGTTCCGCAAAAACGCGAGCGTCTTATACTTATTGCAATTCGTAATGATATTGCAAAAAAAGTAGAATTCAAGTGGCCTGACCCATATAAGCGTATAATGTCGCTGCGTGACGCTTTCTTCAAAGGTGAATTATATCCTGATGACGTGCCACTTTCTGAAGGTCAGGCATATCCAGAGAAGAAAGCCCGTGTAATGGCTATGGTTCCAGAGGGCGGTGACTGGCGCGATCTGCCAGAAGACGAACAAAAGAAATATATGGGTGGCAGCTTTTACTTAGGTGGCGGAAAGACAGGTATGGCAAGGCGTTTGTCAATGGACGAACCATCGCTTACGCTGACATGTGCTCCAGCGCAGAAGCAGACAGAGCGTTGTCACCCGATAGAGACTCGTCCGTTGACAGTGCGTGAATATGCCCGTATTCAGACTTTCCCTGACGAATGGGAGTTTGAAGGAACAATGTCTGCTAAATACAAACAGATAGGAAATGCTGTTCCTGTAAATCTTGCTTATGCCATTGGGCGTTCATTGATACGGCTGTTCAACGATATTGATTCAATATCACATGAAGAAAGCAAGTTTGAAGAAGCTAATGCCGTGGTTCAGAAAATGATACCGCCACAACTGTTCCCCTAGATAGACCTGTTCATAATAGGCAAGAAATACATTTGCTGTATGCTGAAAACAATGCACACAAGGCTAATGATGTGCAGAAAAAAATAGTTTGAAAATTATAGCTACTATGACGAGAGTTTCAACGAAATGAAACGGCAATTCATGGAAATATAGCAGTGATTTACACTGCTGTATGATGAGTTTCAATATTGCTACATAGCAATTATTACAGTCATTAAGTTTGTAGAATATAAACCAAATAATCGGATTCTTTATCGGTAACTCGTTTTTTTTTGGACTTACCGAAAAAGAATCCGATATATTTCTTATTAAATTTGTAGCATTGTCAAGGCTAACTTCCATACACCTTTATATTATATACCTCTTGATATTAGATTGACAAAAACACATGAAAGCCGGTCAGTTGGTCAGTTCGGTCAGTTATTTTCTTGGGGTATATCTTTGTTCAGGAAAAAGAAAAACAAGAGAATGTGCATAAACTAATCAATACGAAAACGATGCACACAAGGCGAATGATGTGCAGAAAAAATAGTTTGAAAATATTGGCTGAAAGTCTTGGAGAGTAGTGGCGAAATGTATATCTTTGCAGCCCTTAAATATAACCCAAAAATTTAATATCATGACAGAAGAAGAAAAGAAAGGTATTCAAAGAGATATTCAAGACGTGCTGAGCGCGCTGATACCAAAGAACGCTACTATGCATTTCTACGATAATAGTTCAGTTTTTAGAGTAGGAGGAAATGTATATTATAGTAATCAAACCTACAACTACCGTAACGTAAACGACAAACGCAGGAGCGACAGACCGGAACGGAAAAACTATCGCCCGAAGAAGAAAAGAAGACCGAAGAACAACAATGCGTATAATTTCATTGAGGCAGAGGAAGTGATTGAAGACACCCATGTAAAGGCTTTGCCATGCAAATTGTCTACGCCCGAAGCAAAAGCCATGCTTGACAAACTGCGTGCTGCAAGGCTGCTTGACGACAATTATATGCCTACGAGCAGAGTAAGCCTGGCACAGAAAGGCATCATAGCATCGTCTTTAGCCGATAGGCTTGGCATAAGAGACTTGTGGAAAACGTTTGGCGACCATTGGGGAGTGAAGAAAGAAACCCTGCGGTCGGCATTCAACAATACTATAAATGCAAGTCTTGACAGCGACTATAACAATTTCAAGGATAGAATAAAACGTTTGTTGAAAGATTGATTTGACATTTGCAAGGCTTTGCTACCTACGAATATACCTACGAATACCTACGGTTTACTACCTACGATTTAACCGTAAAAAGTGATGAAACAATAAAATTTTTGCGTGTAATATTCTGAAATACAGATATTTATACAATTCGTATTAACTAACCGTACCCAGTTCGTAGGTAGTAAAAGTTATTTTAAATCACTAACTTTGCCCACAGAATTCCACGATGGAGTTTTGTGGGCAAAGTCGTTAATGCCGATGGTTTTTATAAGCGCGCTGACCGAAGCTGAAACGCACCCACCAGTTTATAATTCATAACTAACAATTTAAATTAAAGCAATATGTTTGGAATATCAAATAACGTAAAGAGCCAGACGGTGCGGGAATGTACTGCAGATTTGTTCGGCAAGACGATAGACTCACCATTGGTGGCGAGAGTGTGTGAAAAACTTAAAGACGCATTGGAGAAACGGCGGCGAGGCGAGATGTCTAAAGAGGATTATGACGCATACAAGACGGAACAGAAGAAGCAGCTGCCTGTGTTCACGCCTCACGCAACGTTCAGGAACGGCAGACGCAGGAATGACGATGCAGTGCCCAGCGGTCTGTCAATGTATGACGTAGACCATATCAGTGACCCTCGCGGTTATTATGATAAGAAAATAAAGGGCATAGAAACGCTTCTGGGAGTGGTGCTTGCACACGTTACTCCATCGGGCGAAGGCTTGCGTCTGTTCTTCATAATGCCGAAGGGAATGGACTTGGCACAGGCGCAGAAATGGATGTCTCGTCAGCTTGGCGACAACGGCTATGACGAATGCGTGAAAGACTATGCACGATGCTCGTTTGCAGTGCCTCGCAGCTACATAATCTATATGGACAACGAAAGGCTTTTTGATGATGTTGAGCCGTTGGAAGTTGACGATGTGGAAAGTGTATTCAACGAGGAGAATAAAGCACAGGAGAGCGAAGAAAAAGGCGAAATGCAAGAAACAGAGCAAAACGTTTCTGACGAGTGTTTCAAGGGCATACCCTATAGCGACATTATCAGCGCATGGTTTGAGATAACAGGAGGCGAACCGGAAAAGGGCGAAAGAAACACAAGGCTGCACAGGCTTGCATCACACTTGCGCTATATCACTGACAATGACGAGGCTCTGATGCTCAGAGTAATGCCACGCTACGGACTTGGCGAAACGGAAATAAAGAGCCTTATACACTCGGCTTGCGCAGCCAGGTTCTGCTCAACGCCAAAGGAAATGAAGAAGGCTATAGCCAAGGCAAGTGGCGATGAAAACATCATGGAGGAAGAATTGTCTACACCTCCTGAAATGCCCAAGAAGCTGCCACCGCTGATAAAGCTGCTTGTGTCGAAAACGCCCGACATATACAAGCCAGCAGTTGCCCATGCGGTATTTCCCGCGCTTGCAACACATCTGCATAGAGTGACGTTCAAGTATATCGACAACGAAGAGCATGAAGCAACGCTGATGAACGTGCTCATGGCAGGCACAGGAGCAGGCAAGAACTGCATAAACAAGCCAATAAACCGCATCATGGCTGACATAAAGGCGCGTGACGCAGTGAATCTTAGGCGCGAGCGGGAATGGAAGAACGAGGTCAACTCAAAAGGCTCCAACAAGGACAAGCGCCAGCGACCCGAAGGTCTTGTGATTCAATGCATTGACCCCGACATGACTAACCCCGCCTTCGTGATGCGCACAGCCGAGGCAGACGGACATTTCCTCTACACGAGAATGAACGAGATAGACCAGTTTGATTCGCTGAAAGGCAACGGAAAGGGCAATCATCATTTCCAGATAATGTGCCTCGCGTTTGACCCCGAAAACGAATACGGACAGACGCGCGTGGGAACGCAGTCGATAACCGAGAAGGTGCAGATACGCTTCAACTGGAACGCTTCGACAACTATCAAGAAGGGTAGGGCATACTTCTCGCGAGTGCTGACCGACGGACCTATAAGCCGATTGAACTTCTGTACTATACCGGAAAGGGAAATTGGAGCCGACATGCCCGTTTACGGCGAATATGACACAAGGTTTGACCGTCAGTTGAAGCCTTACATAGACAATCTCTGCAAGGCTGGCGGAAGAGTAATCTGCAATGAAGCCACTGCACTGGCAAAGCGTCTGCAAGAAGAGTGTGCCGAATTTGCCCGCCTGTCTGAGAGCCGGGTGTATGAGAATCTTTCATATCGTGCGTTGGTTATAGCGTGGCTGAAAGCATGTGTTCTATATGTTGCAAACGGCAAGAAATGGGACAATACCTTTGACGAGTTCATTCGCTGGAGTCTTCAGTATGATCTTTGGTGCAAGATAGCCTTCTTCGGCAGCGCAATAGAGAACGCAGAAAGGGAATCTGCCTGCACTACGCAGCAGCACTCAGGGCCACGAAACATGCTTGAACTTCTGCCCAATGAGTTCACGCGCGAAGATGCTGTAAAAGTGAGAATATTGCAAGGAAAAAGCGAAAGGGGAACTAACGAGATGCTCAGAAACTGGGAAAGACGCGGGTATCTGAAAACGGAAGACAGAAAGAACTACACGAAGCTGAAATACAACAACGTATATGCAAGTTGATATGACACGAGTTCAGCACCTGTTTCTTGCGATGCAGACAAAAAGCGGTCAGTTGGTCAGTTCGGTCAGTTATTTTCTTGCATGCATTAATCACGGGAATGAGCAAGCCAGTAACGGCGATTCGCTTGAAAAAGTGTAGTGATATGCATAACATTCGCTTGAAAAAGTGTAAATCGTAATAAAACACATAAGGCAGACTTCACAGCCTGCCTTATATTATTATACAAAAACATTATGAATTTTATTTAGCGAACAAGATTTCTTAAAAGTTTATCTAACTATAATTTTTTACTGCGCTTGTTTACAGTTTCTGCATTTACGTTCACAATACCTCTCGCATTGTGCACAGATGTCATAACCGAGCATCGCTCCGAGGATAAAATCCTCCTCAGGCGACAGCTGGTTAAGAGGTCTGGTAATCATCAGTCGGATAGCGTCGAGACATTCTTTCTTGCCGAAGAAAAGGTTCATGCGGTCGTTGCCCACAGGCTGTATGATATAGCCTATGTTCTGGCTTTCAAGACGTTTGATAGCATAGTCTTCATATTTCTTGTTGAATGTAAAGAGCACCATCTGTCGCACGCCCTTCTTGAACTCATAAATATGGTTCATCAAGACCTTCATGTCAGCCGGCAATATTTCAGTCAGCATAAGCTATCCTCCCTTTGTTTGTATGATTTTGGTTGTTTTAATTAGAGACTGCCTTTGATGTCTGCAACCCAAGCGTCGATGCGCTCGTCAGTCTTGTCGTCTTCGTTAACGTCGTCAAGAGCGAGACCGATGAACTTGCCGTCTACTACTGCAGCTGAATCGTCGTATGTGTAACCGTCTGTAGAAACTGCGCCTACGAATTTGGCACCACTGTCTTTCAGACCTTCATGTATTTCAGCCATGGCTGAACAGAATGTGTCGCTGTATGATTCGCTGTCGCCGCAACCGAAGATAGCGATAGTCTTGCCTGCGAGGTTAGCGCCTTTGAGAGTCTCAAGACCGTCATACCAGTCGTCCTGGAGTTCGCCTGCGCCCCATGTTGAAGTACCGAGCAGAAGGCTGTCGTAAGCGTCAGGAGTGCCTGCTTCGATGTTTGCTACATCAAATACGTCAGCTGAATCAACACCAAGTTTCTCTGCAATTTTCTCTGCTATGCTCTGACATGTTCCTGTTGAAGAGCCATAGATTATACACGTTTTACTCATATTCTTTTCTTGTTTTTAATGATTTATCGTTTACGAGTGCAAAGATATTGCAAATTATTATATGGTGCAATACCTAAAAATGGGGTTTTGCATAATACCTAAAAGTAGGTATTTGGGGCGTTTTTGTGTGATTGAAACAAAAAAATCGGCTTATCCATGAATAAGACAAGCCGACTTTTTAATATTAGAGGTTAGCTTTCGCTAAACTTTCTTACTTGTTCAAGCCACGATTGTTGAACGTTGCGTTGATAAGCATGAGATACTTGCGGTACTGGTCTGTAGTGAGCACGTAACGCATGTGCTTCAAGTCTTTCTCAACTGCCTTCTCTACCATAGCCTTACGCTCGTCTGCGTTTGCGCTGGCAGCGTTCATCATCTCTGCGCAGAATGAAGTGTGAATGTCCTGAACTGATTCAAGCTGATCCATTGAAAGACCAAGGCAGTCAGCCAGTTTACCGTAGTTAACATCCATGTTGTAAGCGTTAACGCTGTTTACGGTGTTCAACTTTTCGTCTTCTGCAAATGTCATAGTCATGCTGAGCACAGCTACAACGGTTAAAAACAATCTTTTCATAATCCTTAAAATTTTAATTTACCTTCGAGCTTTGGTTCTTTCATCACGAATGGCCTCTGCCCCTTAATTTAATTTGTTATCTCTGTTTTGTCCTTTTGACGATGCAAAGATACGACGGTTTTTTGATATGTGCATCAAAAAAATCGCACTGTTTGCGTTAACAGTGCTTATTTTTGATGTAAATCAACGAATGAGCATCTTTTTGTAGGCTAAAATGCGGGAAATGACATTTTTGTAACGTAAATGAAATAAATGCCTTTACAAAATGCAATTAAAGGAAAAGAAATGTTTGTTTTTGTAATGCAATGACATTTAACTGTTGTCATTGCTATGAATATAAAGCCTGTCAGATATTCATACAAACCACCGCTGCTGTATATATATTATAATGTATATATAACGGAAAACTTTGTATGCAGCTACCCATGCCTTGGAATACTTGTAGCTAATTATAGCAGATTTGTTTTCGTTTCCGTTTTTTTTTTCGTAATTTTGCAGACATATTATTAATAAGGAAAGAAACAAATAACAGAAAAACAGAAAATGGAAAGTAATCTGAACAAGTACATCGCTGTGGCTTATAAGCTATACACGGTGATTGACGGTGAGACAAAACTCGTGGAAGAGGCTCCTGAAAACAAGCCTTTTCAGTTTATAAGCGGATATGGAATCACGCTTGACGCATTCGAGAAAGCCGTTGCTGGTCTGGAGAAGGGCGCAGAGTTTGATTTCACACTGAGCAAGGAAGAAGCATACGGCGACTATGAAGATGCACATGTGATAGACCTTGACAAGGAGATTTTTACTATAAACGGCCACTTCGACCGTGACAACATATACGTAGACGCTGTTGTTCCTTTGCAGAACGAAGACGGTAACCGCTTCTTGGGCAAGGTGATTTCTATCAGCGACGAAAAGGTTAAGATGGACCTTAATCACCCTTTGGCTGGCAAAGCGCTTAACTTCAAGGGTCATGTGGTAGAGTCACGCGAAGCGACAAAAGACGAGATACAGGGTCTTATAAACCGTATGAGCGGTGAGGGCTGCGGTTGTGGATGCGACGATTGCGGTCACGACCACGACCATCATCATCATGGCGACGACGGCTGCGGTTGTGGATGTGGCCACTGTCATTGATTAGTGAGCATGTCATGCAACGGGGAAAGCGTTATTTCCCTATGACAGCATGAATTGGCAATAAAAATATAATCCAATGAGAAATACTTTCGGTAATATATTAAGACTTACAACGTTTGGCGAAAGTCATGGCGAAGCTGTAGGAGGTGTCGTTGACGGCTTCCCTGCAGGGATAGACATTGACATGGATTTCATTCAGTCTGAGCTTGACAGACGTCGCCCAGGACAGAGCAAAGTCACTACAGACCGCAAGGAACCTGACCGTGTGGAATTTCTGAGCGGAGTGTTTGAAGGCAAGTCTACAGGCTGTCCTATAGGCTTTATGGTGCGCAACACCAATCAGCATTCAAACGACTATGACAACATGCGCCAGCTGTTTCGCCCGTCACATGCCGACTATACATATTATAATAGGTATGGCATTCGCGACCATCGTGGAGGCGGGCGCTCGTCGGCACGCATCACAATAAGCAGATGCGTTTGCGGAGCGTTGGCTAAACTCGCGTTGAAGCAGATAGGCGTGAGCGTTTACGCCTATACCTCGCAAGTAGGTGACATAGCTCTTGACAAGGATTACCGCAAGTATGACCTTCAGAAGATAGAGGAAAACATAGTTAGATGTCCTGACGAAGAAAAGGCAAGGCAGATGATAGACCTTATTTCATCAGTAAAAGCTGAAGGCGACACGATAGGAGGAACAATTACGTGCGTAATAAAAGGCTGTCCCGTTGGACTGGGCGAACCTGAGTTCGGCAAGCTGAACGCAGAGCTCGGAAGCGCCATGCTGGGCATAAATGCAGTAAAGGGTGTTGAGTTTGGTATGGGTTTTGATTTCATTACGCATCGCGGAACCGAGGTAAACGACATGTTTTCTGTAAAAGACGGCAATATAGCCACGCTTACTAACAATAGCGGTGGCATTCAGGGCGGTATAAGCAACGGCGAGGATATATGGCTGCGAATAGCTTTCAAGCCTGTTGCCACGCTACTGAAAGAGCAGCCTACGGTGGGCATTGACGGAACAGAAACAGTGCTGAAAGCAAAGGGAAGACACGACCCTTGCGTGCTGCCGCGTGCAGTGCCAATTGTTGAGTCAATGGCTGCAATTGTCGTTTTAGACCAATATTTGTTACTAAAAACAGTAAATATGTAGTAATAAACATTAAAAACGCAAAATTAATTGTTCGTACTTACATATAATTTCGTATATTTGCAAAGACAATAATGGTTTGGGAAAATCGTTATACGTCTAATTAAGTCTAGTTTAGTTTTTGTGTTGGTTGAGAGCAGTCAATTGGCTGCTCTCTTTTGTTGTTATATATCCAGTTGTTTTTGTTGTATGCAATATGTATGCAAATGGGTTTTTGTATGCAGCAGATTTTTTTACATGCAGTTGTATATGTGTAATTACAGACGAGTTTGTTCTTGACGCTATTATGTCTATATATAAATATTATTATGTTTAGAAGCTCATTGCATCTTGAATTACGAACAATAATGAATAGCATGAATATAAATATTATTATGTGTAGAAGTGCGCAGAAAAGTAGGATTCCTATAATGTTTTGAATCTCTTTCAG
>JAUNIZ010000336.1 GCA_030523165.1 Prevotellaceae bacterium | reverse complement strand
GATATCTCTTGATACTCTTCTTTGGCGTCTTTTCAAATTCCTCTTCTCTTAGCTTGATAGCTGACAGCTTGCTATAAGAAGGAACTATCTGGTTTAGTTCCTGAAGGTTCTGTTCCATTATGTTCTGCAAGTCATCTTTAGAGAATCCCATGTTCTTGGCTTCCTCATAATCAGGATAAACTAAACCTACAAGTTTGTCGCCTTTCTGAATCACGATGCTCTCTACAACCATAGCCATGCTATTGAGTTTGTCTTCTATTTCCTCTGGATAGATGTTCTGTCCGTTAGCTCCAAGAAGCATATTCTTGCTACGGCCTTTAATATAAACATAGCCTGCTTCATCTATTAGTCCGAGGTCGCCTGTATGATACCAGCCTTCGCTATCGAGAACTTCACGTGTAGCTTCCTCGTTTTTGTAATATCCAAGCATAACGTTTGTGCCTCTTGCATATATTTCGCCTGGAATATTATGAGGGTCTGGGCTATCAATCTTTACTTCCATATGAATAACAGCCTTGCCACAAGACGTTGCACGGAACTTATGATAATCTTCGTATGTAATAATCGGGGCACATTCCGTTGCACCATATCCAACAGTTATTGGGAAATCTATGCTTTTAAGGAAAGCTTCAACTTCCTGGTTAAAAGCAGCTCCACCTACAATAATCTCATAGAGGTTTCCACCAAAGGCGTTATAAACCTGTTCGCATATCTTTTGCTTTACTTTCTTGCTGATAACAGGCATGTTGAGCAAAAGCTTCATCTTGTTGTTCTGAATCTTAGGGAAGACTTTCTTCTTTATGATTTTTTCTACAACAAGAGGCACAGCAATAATGATTGCTGGCTTTATGTCTTTAAACGCCTGTGCTATTATAGCCGGGCTTGGAACTCTTGTCAGATAGAAGATATGGCAACCATGACAGAACTCAAACAAGAATTCAAATGCCATTCCATACATGTGAGCCATTGGGAGAATGCTAACAGTATTGTCGCCTTTCTTTATGTTTGTACCGAGCACATGGAAAGCAAAATCAAGGTTTCCCCACAATGCTCTGTATGGCAACATTACGCCTTTTGAGAAGCCTGTCGTTCCACTCGTATAGTTTATCAGCGCCAGTTCATCAGGGCTTTGCTCTATATAGTATTTTACATTGTTTGCCCTGAATGCTTTAGGATATTTTTTTCCGAACAGTTCGTTAAGATGTTCACGAGCATAAGTAAGCTTGTCTGTTCGTGAAACAACTAGAGAATAGTCTGGAATGTATATAATGCCTTCAAGGTCTGGCATCTTTGTTGCGTCTATCGTTGTAGCAACAACATCACCGACAAAAAGCAGTTTTGCTTCACTATGATTTACGATATTATAAATCTGTTCTGGCAGAAACTCGTGCAAGACAGGCACTGCAATAGCACCGTATGTCAATGTTGCAAGAAAGGCAACTGCCCAATTTGAACTGTTTCTTCCGCAAATAGCAATCTTGTCGCCTTTGACAACACCGCTGTTCTCAAACATTATATGGAGTTTCTCTATCTTGCGTGCTACATCTTTATATTGTAATGTAACGCCTTTATAGTCTGTCAATGCATCTAGATCCCAGTTATCTATGACGCTTTTTTCTATAAATGAGTTAAAACTTGGTATGGTTTCCATTGCACAAAATTCAAAATTATGTGCAAAGGTATATCATTATTTGCACATTTCAAAATTATTTGTGTAATTT
>JAUNIZ010000120.1 GCA_030523165.1 Prevotellaceae bacterium | reverse complement strand
CCATATTGGAGCACACAATATCTGTATCTGTAATATATTTTAAATCTGATTTTCCCTTACGCAAATAGTCTGGATAATAACGATATTGTACAAATTTGTTGTCACTAATTTGTATTGGCATGTAATCTCTGCACCACATATCTGCTGTATTTTCCAAAATTTCTACAGGAATGCCAGTTCTTTCAAGAAGTAATTTAAACTCCTGAAAAAATTCAGGATGATATTTATTTAACCATGGAGACAAATACACGACATTTGTTTCTTTATCTGTTATCATAACCTTTTATTCTAAACTGCCATTTACGTCTATCTTGTACATATTTTCCATCTGATGTTTGAACACAATCTATGCCTATAGAAAGTTTCTTATTACCGTTTTCATCATATTCCGCTACATTCTTTCTGTAATACGATTCAACATCAACAGGATTATCTCCATCAATTCATTTCACAGAGAAACCATCAAAGATAGAAAATTGCGAAAACAATGCCTCATATATTCGTGTTGGACGTTTCTCTAACTCTCCGTTAATTTCAAATTCACGTATAAGTAATGATGCCCTAACGGCATTATCAGGACAAGTTCCTCCTTCAAATGTTATATCAATACCGGAAACATGATTGTGTAATATTCCCAAATTGAATATTTCTTTCTTTTTTTTATTATCTTTAGGATTGCGATGATATACTATTAAATCTTTAATTCCTCTATCAAATTCTTCATGATAGTAAAACTCGACACACGTAGGATGTATGACAACTTGCTCATTTCCACAAGCAACGATAATGTGTCCTGCTAATACAACTTTTGCAACTTGTTCAAACTCAAATGGTGCATCTATACCTCCATTAAGTATTTCATCTCTGCTTTTATCACTTAGAGCAAATTTTTCTATGGTTTCTTTTAATCCTATCATATCATTATTACATCATGTCCGTATTATTTCAACTATATATTTCCATTATCGTCTTAAGTTCTGTTCTTTTCTTAGAAATATATTCTTACATCTACATCTTCACAAAGTTAAGACGCAATCTTGATGTGCTTAGTATCATTTTGCTACCGCTAAGACTTTCAATTGTGAAAGTCTCTTCTAACCCGTTTATACCATAAGGACTCAGAGTTAAAGGGTCAACAACAAGCAGATCGCCATCCTCACGATCGTTTATATATGGATTATAGAATTTAATTTCAGTGCCAGTGCGGTCAAAGCGAAACAATACATTAGGATTGTTTTTTGTCTTGTCAGATGTTTCCATTAGTTTGTTTTGGAATGACCAGAAAATAAGGCTATTGCTTAAGTCATTGGTTCCTGATGTTGAAAGAGTGTCTATCCTCACAAGATGCCACATACCGTCAAGGTCACCATTACCAGACGTTTCCAATTCGCATGACCACACAATCATGGCAAAAAGACTGACAAACAGTATATTTTTATATTGCTTCATTTCTACAAATCATTAACGTTAGAATTTTCCAGACTTGGTTATAGTCAACTGGAATCCGTGATTATTTCCTAATATATGTCCAAAGTCCATACCATAGCCTCCTTTAACACTCCATCCTTTGAGCGTTTTCCACTTGAAAGAATATTTGCCTTCAACAAGGAAGCTGAAGTTATGGTGCTTTTTGGTATATGGCTTATCATAAGTACCTAATCCTTCTTGATAAGAAGCCAATAGCCTATATGTAAAACGCTCAAACGGACTGCCGTCCAAACCTATATGAAACGCCATAAAACGGCTATTCTGCACACAGATAGTACCATCGGTATTATAAATAGGTGAACGGTAAAGAGGATTGCCAATCACTTGTCCCCAATGCTGCCAACCTGTATAAATGCCATGATTATAGAAATTATCATTACCGCCGATATGGTCTGATATAGACGAAGTATGGTCATGATAAATCGGGCCGCTTTGGTATTTTGTGTAAATATACTCAAATACTACATTCTTAACCCAGTCTCCGTTTTTCAGATTCAGTTCTGCTCCAAGCATTATGTCCTTGAAGTCATATAACAGATAACGGCTTTTCTTCCTCTCTTCCCATTCGTCTCCTGAACCATAACCGTCGTAGTCGAGCTGGAACATGGAAGAATGGTCTTCAAAATACTTGTCTGCATATATGCTAAGACGCCATTTGGGCTCATCCCAATTTACACGTAAAAGCCAGCTTCCAACCTGATTTCCCTCAACATTCTGATAGATATCCTCGCCGGCATCATAGCCGCCAGGCATAAAGGCATTCCAGAATGAATTTAAATCAGCCTCACACTTCAGCACAGTCATGTTTCCTTCTGAATCAAACTGATAAGACGTTCCTCCAAATGTTACTGCCATCTCCAAACCTAACTCTATAGACAAAGGAAAAGAAGAATTTTCCTTACCTATCTTAAGATAACCGGCTTTACTATGATATAGTACATCATCTGCATACTTGCTCTTTCTTTGAGTAAAATCATGTTGCCAATTATCATCCGTCATCCTTCCGAATGCAAGATGCCCTTTAAACTGTAGCCATCCATTGGCAATAGGCAATGTCCAATATTCAGGCAAGGCAAGACGAACCTGAGGTACAGGTCTGGCATTGGTGCCAAGAGTCTGTGAACCACTGCTAAGAGAATTGTTTTTCAGCTCCATAGGGTATTCCTTACTACCTATTGAAAGGACTCCATGCAGCCAACGTGCTTCAACAAAAGCCTGCTGCACAACAAAATTGCTTGTAAAATTATACGGCAAAGCCAAATCCACGCCAAAACCAATACCCCAACGTCTTGTAGAGTCTGTATGCAAAGGGCGGAATACTCCTGCTCTTGTATAGCCATTTGTCTCGTCAAGCGAGCTTAATCCATAACGGTTTGCATTCAGCCATAACGGCGTTTTAGAGTTTGATAGCGTAGACTGAAGTTCTATATTATATGTTAATCCTTCTTCAAATCTAATCCTACCTCCATTCTCATTGTCAGGTTCATTGGCAAACAAAGAGCCAACAACGAAGAACAAGGCAAGTACAAACAAGCATTTCTTCATTTCAAAGAATATATTCTTTTAATTCTATAACGAAGAACATATCCATTTATTGCAAGAGAAAAACAACAATAACATATTATTAGCCCAAAATGGCTAAAGGAAAGTAAAATACAGACAAATATAGAAATAGGGATTTTCCTCTTGTCACTTAGGGAAAATCCTTTCATATTGCTTAAAATACACACTATCTTTGCACATATAAAATCAGAAACAATTAAAAAACATACTATTATGAAAAAGGTTATTATCATCCTGACAGCTTTACTGACCTTCACGGCATCGGCAAAAGCAATGAGTTACAGCCAGGCAAGAGATCAGGCTTTGTTCCTTACGGACAAGATGGCATACGAGCTTAACCTCACAGAAGAACAGTATGAAGCCGCTTATGAGGTAAATCTTGACTATCTGATGAGTGTAAATACTTACGATGACTTATACGGAGACTATTGGAGATATAGAAATCTTGACTTAAGCTACATACTGCTTGACTGGCAATATAGCGCTTTCTGTGCAGCCAATTATTTCTATCGCCCGCTATACTGGAGTGCAGGAATATGGCATTTCGCAATATATTCACGCTATCCAAGACGCGATTACTTCTATTTCGGACGCCCAAGTTTCTATGCGACTTATAGAGGGGGACATGGCTGGCGCAGCAATGGAGGACGCAGCTGGTATAATGGAAGAGACTTTAACCGTGGCTCTGTAAATAATGGATACGGTATGAAAGACAGATTTAACCGTGGCGACTTTAACGGAAGACGTGGAACTGTAAATTCAGTCACAAGGGGAAATCAAGACAACAACCGTGGAACAATAAACAGAGGCAACAATAGAGGTAGCGTAAACAATAGCCGTGGAACTATTGACAGAAACGGAAACAACAATTCCGTTAATAGAAACAGTCAGTTTAACGGAAGCAGAAGCAACATCCGTTCCAATCGTGAAAGTAGCACTCGCACAACGGCACGTCAGAACACTGTACAGAACCGTAGCAGACAATCCTCAGGTTTGACCAAACAATCTTCTGGAATAAGCAGGCAATCTTCTAATTCCGTATCACGCCCGAGCAGTACATTTACTCCTAAATCAAGCTCAAACAGGAGCTCAAATATGCGAAGCAGTAGTCCTACCAGATCTGTCAACAGCTCAAAGAGCAGTCCTAGCAGAAGCAGTAGCGTAAGCAGAGGCGGTGGAAGTTCAAGCAGAAGCAGTTCTAGTAAAGGCGGTGGCGGAAACTTTGGAGGAAGAAGATAATCCAAGAAACAAGAATCTGTAAAACAAAACAAGAACCATGACTTGCTAAAATAGGGAGTGTCTGAAGTATTAATATTTAGCTTCAAACACTCCCGCTCTTATTTTATCCGTTATATATAATTTGCACTATAGACTCCAAGCATTCTCTGAATAACTGCTTTCTATTCTTTCTTCTATGTCATCAGGAAGATTACAGAAGAAGTCTATACCTGTCTTTTCTTCAAGTTCATCAATAGTAATCGCATAGTCTGCAAGATCTACATCAGTAGCCCATTGATTTGTCTGCTCCATCCAGAAGGCCACAGCTCTATAACCACTGCTATGTTTCAGCATTAAAGCCATGAAGAAATACTTCGGAACTATAAGTTTTCCTTGTATACGTGAAATAATCTGGTCCTCATTATCAATTGTTCCACCCTTGCATACATATAAAGTATCCGTCTTTGTATGTGGAACCAAATCTCGAACTTTATTTTCTAGTCTTAACCAAAGACCTTGTTCAGAACCTTCATACCCATTAAAACGTGCATATTGTGGCTGCATGTTTGTCATATAGAATGTCTGTTCGTTTGCTGTATATGAATATTTTCTATCTGCACTTGGACAAATATGTCCATGCTGATAACCTGAACCATATATATAATCCTCTTCGTAATAATCGCCAGAAGACAAATTTGGATCATTTGGATATCCACTTGAAACACGACTATAACTACCTGTATAACCAGAGTGCATCTGATAGCAAGACCAGCGTTGCGATTTCTTGTCACAATCCCATTCAATACAATAGTTTATTCCATCGGGATCGTATGAATCACCTGTTGTTCTATGTACAATAACTACACTGTTGCCGCCTTTAACGCGTGGGAATTCAAGACGCATTATAGCAGAGTCGCCACCAGCAACAACAGTATTCTTGTTTACATTTACTGTACTAGAATTGCTTGAATCAGAATCATCGTCACTGCTACAAGATGTAATAAACAATAACGAGAAAGTCAATAGATAAAATAAATAATTGAGTTTTTTCATATTAACAAAACAATTAAAAGGTATTTACATGGAAAATGAAAAAGGTAGTGATTTAAGACTAAAAATGCGTTTAGATGCATATGCAACTACATCCAAACGCATTTCGAAAATCTTCTAATTATATTTTATTTACGGGCCTTACCGTAGCGGCTCATGAACTTATCAACACGACCTGCTGAGTCAACGAGCTTGTTCTTACCAGTATAGAACGGGTGAGATGTGTTAGAGATTTCGACTTTTACCACTGGGTAAGTTTCTCCTTCAAATTCTACTGTCTCTGTAGCCTTGCATGTAGAACGTGTAAGGAACATATCGTCGTTGGACATATCCTTAAATACGACGGGGCGATAGTTTTCTGGATGAATACCTTTTTTCATTTTTTCGTTTAAAATATAGTTATTAAAAATATTTCTTATGTAACAGGCTGCAAAATTACAAAGAATTCTGCAGCCTGCCAAATATTTCTGATGTTTTTAACTTATTTCTTCAAATATATCTTGATGATTATTCAGCATAAGTAATTTCTACTACCTTTACGCGCACTTGAACTCCACCACTATTTGAGGTATGGTCATTTACCATCTTCCATGTATTACCGCTAATTGATGTATAAAGTGCATCATTACCTACATAATCTGTACCATCATAGCTATCACATGTAACAACAACTTTTGCTATACTCTTGCTTCCTGCAATTGTCATGGAATTAAGCGCATACATACGAACACCGTTTGTTGCAGTATAATACTTAGGAGAATTATTACCTCCTTCTTGTGCAAATGAAATGGTTGTACCGTCATCCAATGTAACAAGCTGAGGGTCTGATGCATTCTCCCAACCGTATGTATTCAAAGTACATGTAGCCGTACTGCTTGATTCTGTTGCATTAGGGTTAACCATTGTTATTGTAGTACCAGATTTAGTTACTGTAGCATAACCATCAACTGTTTCTTCTTCTGAATCATCTCCACCATCATCTCCACTTGTTGATCCATTAATCGAATATATAGAACTTCCTGTTGTAATCTCTGGAGTTGAATAATACATTGTAAGAGTACCACAGACAACAACTTTATCGCCAACCTTTATCTGATCAGCTGAAGTAAACTTCTCACCGCCAAGATAATATCCACGATAAACTTCAAGCTGGCTTGTCGTAGTGCCGTCATCTGAAATATAATATGTAGCATTTCCGTATGATGTGCTTACATCATCTATTTGAGAGATAGTACCGCTAACATATACATCGCTTGTTGTGTATGTACCCGCATTGATAATAGCCAAAGCTTCTGCTACAGTATAAGGGCTTTCAACTGTACCCTTGCCGTCAGTACTTGGTTCATCAGGAGTTTCTGTTTCAGAAACCTCACCTTCTTTCATTACAAGGTTCTTAACTTCCCATGTAGCAGAATTGCTTCCGCAAGAATAATATAAAGCTATGCGTACATCACTCTTGCCAATATAGCTGCTATCGAGATTCTTTGCATAAGTAGAGAATGTAGACCAGTCGCTACCTTCTGTCAAATCTCCTGTTATATCCACCCAAGTTGTTGTTGTCGGGTCACCTGTGTAATTGTCTGTTATCAACACCTTATTCTCTCTATCTGTACCAGAATAACGGTATATATACTCAAACTGAAGATAAGCACCTTCAGAGCCACTAAGATCTACGCTTGGTGAAACCAGATAACTTTCAGACTCTGTTGTTGTCTGTGAAGAGTTATCGTAACCAGAAGCTTTAGCCGTACTGTAATCTATAACCCATGCAGTACCTTTAACTGTAACTACTTCGAAGTCGCCAAAGTCAGATGAGAACGTTTCATTCAAATACTCACCTTCTGGCAATACCTCTTCTCCTCCGTCTTCAGAAGGAATATCATAAGGCGCAGGAACGTCTTCACAACTTGTAAATGTAAATGCTGCCATAAGAACCAGCATTGAATATAATATCTTTTTCATAATCTTTCTTGTATTATTTATTATTTAAACATATTAATTACTTGATGATAACTGATAGTCATCTTCTGTTCTCATAAGAATCTGCCAATAATTTCCATATCGTGTAAATATACCTACTATATCTAAAGTCTCTGTCGGCATTACATTAGCGGCAAAATCTGCGTATGTGCTAGTACGTACAACAAAGTTGCTATTGCCATTGAGAACACGGCTTACACCATTACCTCCATCAGCTTCATCATCAGGAGCAAAGGTGTTAGTGCCTGTAGCCTGAGTGAGTTTAACTCCTTTTACGACCATTAGTTTACCGCAGTTTTCCTTTCTGTAAGTAGAATTGTTCATCTGGTTTACATCAAATTCTTCTATTTCAATAGCTGATGTATCAGGATCACCTATCAGTTTGAAGTGTTCTTGCCATACAGTTTTGTTCATTCTGCTTGGGAATGTTCTTCCACTTGAGTTGGTGTAAGGTGTTCCAATCTGTGCCTGATATCCGTATGTACCTATATATAGGTCTTTCAAATCTACAAGAATCTCCTGGCCAACTGCCAAATAACCGAACAAGCCGCTCTGGTTTATACATATCAGTATTGCACCTGTACTATCAGCTACAGCTATCTCGTTGTAGATATTACCACCCATATCATTGCCTGTTACACGAACTTTAATCTGAATATCATCAGTAATTCTTGCGGTATCGTTCTGGTTATCCAATGTTGAAGAATACATCGATTTCAGTTCTGCAATAGTAATAACATTTGTCTCTTCAAGATTGTTATTTCCAAAAGGTGCAGTTTCATTGTCTGGCGCAGACCAGTCATCATCCATACACGACATAACACCCAATCCAATAAAAAGGGCTATTATTACGAATTTTATATATTTAATCTTTTCCATTGTCGTGAAAGTTTAGAATTTATAAGCTATGTTCAACAAACCGTTTGTTCCATAAGCATAGAACTTCATTGGGTTCTTTGAGAATGTATATGCACGTATGTTTCCTGAAGTAGTATAGTTACTTCTGCTCTGCTCATATCCACCTGTACAGATATTCTGGTTATTCAGAACGTTTGTAATAGTAAGGTTTATAGATAGAGAACCACGCTTGAGATATATACTGCGACCTATTGACGCATCAACCATGAAACCGCCATGTCCTTTAGCCTGAGCTACTGCAGACTCGTTTACATTTCCATAATCATCATATACGTTTCCATATACTTCCTGACGTGTGTCAAGTGTCTCCTGATATCTGTAGTTAGGAGAATAAGACAGGTATATACGATCGTAATAGTTGCAATTCAAATCCAGATACCAGCCACCCTGATGATAGCTTAAGCCTATGGCAGCAGCTGTAAGAGGTGTGCCTGAGTCGCGCATATTCTTATTATATATGGTCTGCTCCTCACTATAATCACCACTTGTGGAATTCATATAACGTACAGTAGAGTTATCTACGATCTTGGCTTCGCTTATTGTTCCAACAAGATTGATGTCGAATGCGCTTGTAACCTTGAATTTAAGACCAGCCTCAACGCCGTAATATTCCTTTTCTATACCTGTTATAGAAACGTATGAGAATGAATTGATATCATCGAAATAATAGTTCTGCCAATCTGTAACGTCATTCAGACGGCTATAGTAAGCATTGATGTTGGCATGTAGCCATGATGTAAGATATTGATAACTTATTTCTGAACTGAACACTTTCTCGTTTTTCAGGTTCTTAACGAAGTCGTTGTTGATTTCAGGTGACGCAAAAGAATTCTTTGCCTGAGGTGCACGAAGTTCATAACCTACACCGAAAGAAAGAGTATTCCCTCCACCTAAACTAAGGTTTGCACCGAGTTTCAGTCCTCCGTCAAGGAACTGGGCAGTCTTGCTCTTACCGTATGAGTTGTTCTTTGCCAAACCATTACGCATTCTACCTTCACGCTGCATAGATGTATAACCTATTTTTCCAGCAAGAGTATAATTAAGTATGCCTGTTGTCTGGGTAAAGCTTGTCCATGCCTTTGCATTATTTACAAAGAGATTATAATCATAACCGAATCGGTCTCCTTCCTTTACTTCTGCATTAGGATTGTTCAGGTCATACTGAATCTCGTCTGAACTGCTGCTATAAGAGCCTAAAGCGTAAGTGTTTATATTATGGTATGTTGTTGCACCCAGCAAATCTTCCATTGTCTGATAGTGCATTCCTTTATTTGTTCCTGCTATGATACCTAAGTTCCACTTTATCTTCTCACTCAGTTGCTTGTTGAGTGTTGAAGCCAAAGTAAAGGTCAAAGCATCATTATGCTTAGCCTGTATATAGTACATAGCGTCTGCACCTTGGGCAGAAGCCATACGGTTTGCATAATAAAGACGATCCCAGTTTATCTGACGATTGGCTTTTGAGGAAGTCCAATATTCATAAGCGGTGTTCCAGTCAGCAAGCGCAGAAGCTGTTCTGTTGTTCTCATCGCTGTCATCCCACACATCATAATAGCTGCTCGGCATATTCTTCCAATAGTTAGGATGTGGATTCTCCGAGTTATTGTAATTCAGCTTTGTGCTTTTATACATGCTGTATTTACCCATCAAAGATGTTGTCAGCTTGGAATAATCATCAATTTTCCAGTCCCAAGTCAGCACGGCTGAAGGCGCATAGTCTGTAACAATACGTGAATTACGCTTCTTTCCGTTCTGGTATCCCCAATACGGATTGTAGTATCTGTCGTTTGCCAGCCAATACATTTCATCTGTACCAGCACCTTGTGATGCACGTTCTGTCGGATTGCCCCAAGTAATAAGAGCTATAGAATGCTTGCCTCCGTCAAATACTTTCTGTACACCAAGGAAGTATGAAAGAGAGTTATAGAATGTTCCCTCAACATAACCTTCGTTAGCCCAACGGTATGTTACATTAGCCGAGAAAGCCCAGCCTTTATCGTTAAGTCCTGAATTAAACGTGTACATTCCTCTAAGAGTATAACTACGATTGGCACCTCCAAGAGATATACGATGTCCTGCTGACATGTCCGCAGGGCGGAAATCGTAGTTGTTAGAACCACCCATACCAGACATAGAGAAATTGTTACTCTCAAACGGAAGTGATGATTCCATGTTACGAGTCTGCTGATTAAGACCACCAACAAGTGAATAACGGAATTGTCCTGACTCCATGTCGTTCATAGGAACACCATTGATATAGACATCGTTAAACTTCTGGTCGAATGCACGATAACGGAAACGCACTGGAGAAAAGAGGTATCCAACCTCACTGGCATAAATGTTTGAGTTTGAATTAATGATGGTAATGTTCTGAGACATGTCATCATCTTCACCCAATTGCGCTTCCGTGAAAGTAAATGCCGATTCACTTAAGACGGCACTCTTTTGCCCTATGGAATCACTTTGGGCATAAGCCAAAGGCGCATAGCACAGAGCAAACACTGCTAATTTGAGCTTTTTCTGCATAATAATTGTTTGTTAATAGATGCTACAAATATACACTATTTTAGAGATATTGCAAAATAAAAAGGTTTGTTTTTATTGTTAAATACACAACCAAGTTTGTTTTCCTATTGTTTTTATATACATTTCATAATGTAAAGACAAGATAATATGTAATATTCACTTTGCAAATATACAAAGAAATGGCATTAAATACAAAATCTATTTTGGGTTTTAATATTAGCAAAAGTATAATTTTAACAATTTTGTAATAAGAAGCTTATAAACACATAAGCACAAGCAATATATTGATGTGTATATTTCTATCATCAAGAAAGCATAGCTTTAGCATC
>JAUNIZ010000119.1 GCA_030523165.1 Prevotellaceae bacterium | reverse complement strand
TAACATCCATGATTAACTCTGCAACTATGTTTTCATCAATATCTTTTCATATATAAACGTATTGACAAATTGTGTATCTATTTCATGGCGTATTACTAGATAGTCTGGTGGTTTTCTGCGTAAACAATGCGTAAACCGAATCATAAAATATTATCAGATTTGTTACATTTTTTCTGATCTTACAGTTGAGAGTCTGGTGGTTTTCTGCGTAAACAATGCGTAAACACAATCGTAAAATTTTACAATTTGCAGATTTATTTTTGGAACTTACTGCCAAAAGTCTGATGCTCTTTTTTGCGTAAACAATGCGTAAACCGAAATAAATTTAAATCAAATTTGTGGCATTTTTTAGAAACTTACAATTGAGAGGCTGGTGGATTTTCGCGTAAACAATGCGTAAACAAAATATTTCAGTTAGGTGTATTCAATGAGTTTTATTGACAATATTTTTCGCATAAGTCGCTGAAAATCAATAATACTAACTAAAATACACTATTGTAAAATATCAATTTTCCCGTCTCATAATCTGGAGGTCCTAGGTTCAAGCCCTAGATGGCCCACATTGAAAATCAAGCACTTACGAGAGATTCGTAGGTGCTTTTTTCTTTCTCTGCGAACACCACGCGAACACAGGACATAGCTAAGAATGTGAATTTTGAAAAACAAAAAAAAAGGTATTTGCAGTTATGAAATTCCGATAACCAAACTATGACTCACTAGATAAATATAGGGGATTAGCATATAGTTTAGTAGGCCTGAAAAGAAAGGTCTAATATCCGTCACCCTTCTTAGCAAAGCCCTAAAAGATTTGATTTTTGCGTTGAAAGATTCTGCAAACGCGTTTGTTACCCTGTTGACAAAGAAATTTAGAACATAGTCATAATGAGCATATAGAATTGCAGCAATGACGTTAAAGCTTTTAAATCCGGAATCGTCCACTTTGTTATACCACAGTGCAAGTGAGAGCTGTGGGTAAATTTATTTGCACTCTGTCAAGCGCTGATGGTTATCCGCAAGCGAAAATAGCAAAACTGGTAATATGGTGAAGTCTGCACGTAATTTTGGTAACATTATGCTCAATAAATGTTCATAACTTTGCACTCAGAAAATAAAATGCCCACCAACTATCACCGATGAAGGCGATAGTCAGAGTGGGAGGATTGGCAAAGCCAACGTTGCAGCTGATTTTCAATAAATAAAAGTTATGACAAAGAAAAATATATTTGAGCGCTTGCGCTCAGGAGAACCAGTCAACATGTTTGAACCTGACTATGTGGAGGCTATCGAGGAGATGAACCGCACACGTATGGCTATTTTCGACATCAATCACATGCGCCCTGATTATATAAAGGTGCACGAGGCATTCTGCAATATCTTCAATGAGCCAATAGATGAGACAACCAACATCCTTCCTCCTTGTGAGATTGATTTTGTCAATCAGGTGAAGTTGGGCAAGAACGTGTTTATCAATCACTCGCTCTGCATGATGTCGGCAGGAGGTATCGAGATTGAAGATGGTGTGCAGATCGGTCCTCAGGCTACAATCGTGACTACCAATCACGACTTCAACGACCACAACACCTTGCTTTGCAAGAAGGTGGTAATCAAGAAGAATGTATGGATAGGTTGTCGCGTTACTATTATGCCAGGAGTTACCATCGGCAAAAACTCTGTCATTGCAGGTGGAGCCGTAGTCACAAAAGATGTACCTGCCAACAGTGTTGCAGCAGGTGTACCAGCAAAAGTAATCAAAAAATTCAATAAATTCAAAACAATGAAGTCATGAGAAAAATCGTTTTAAGTTTAATAGCATTATTATCAGTAGTAACAATGAACGCACAGAACAAGTCAATCGAACAGCGAATCCAGGAATTGGAAGATCGCGCAGCATTGAAGAATCTCGTGGATACATTCTCAATTCTCGCAGACACCAAGGAGGCAGAACTACAGGCAACACTCTTTACCGAGGATGCCAGCGTCAAGAACTATATGAACGGTAAATTTCAGCAGGAGTTGAAAGGCAGAAAACAAATTGGCGATGTGTTCGGACGGTTTCTCGCTACTCAGGAAACAGTCTACCACTTGAATGGCCAGCAGACACTGACACTCGATGGCGATAAGGTAACAGGCGTCTGTTATTGCCAGGTAGCGATGATAGCAATAGTCGATGGCAAGAAGATGATCACTGAGCAAGGCGTGCGCTATAACGATGAATATCAGAAAATCGATGGCCGCTGGTATATCAAGAACCGCATTGCCAACTTCATGTGGAGCGAGACAAGAGAAATGGCAAATCAGTAATTATATGATGAGATTACGTGTAAAGCTAGCAAGGGTATTTACATCACGAATCATTGGAAATATAGCAGACCAGCATTACAGAAGCTGAACCGTCTACAAGTATTTACATCAAGAATCATAGAAAATACATCAGACGATAAAATTGATTAGATTTTTAATACAATAACAAAATAAAAGGTAAAATGAAACTATTAAAGAATATTATGATTGCAATATCAGGGCTGATGATCTCTGCCTCATGCAATGGGCAGAAAGTAAAGAACGATGTAGCTGAGGCTACTTCTGCCAAGAATGGCAAGGCACTTGTTGTCTTCTTCTCACACGCTGGTGAGAACTATTCTGTCGGCTACATCAAAGTGGGTAACACCAAGATCGTTGCCGACTATATCAGCGAGATCACAGGTGCAGACCAGTTTGAGATCGTGGCAGAGAAATCGTATGACATGCCTTATAGCGACCTTACTAAACTGGCGAAGGAAGAGGCTGAGCGAAACGAGAAACCAGCATACAAGGGCGATGTGGAGAATCTCAGCGAGTATGACACCATCTTCATCGGCGGTCCTGTATGGTGGGGCACCTATCCACAGGTGATGTTCACCTTCTTCGATAAGCATGCTGCCGATATGAAAGGCAAGACCATCATTCCATTTACGACCCATGAGGGTTCAGGGTTAGGCAGCTGTGCCACCGATGTAAAGGAAGCCTTCCCTGATGCCAACGTGCAGGATGGATTCAGTATTTATGGTCATGAGGTACGCTCGAATAAGGCAAAAGTAGAGAAGTGGCTCAAAGGTTTAGGCTATTAAACTCTTTCATATTCATCGGGTCAGCTGATTATTCTGATTTTTGTAGGCTCGTATTTTCACTGACCTGATGAAATGATACCTAGACATAGGGATATTCTCCGTATTATTGAAAGTTCTAAAAACTAGGGCTTTAACGTCTGTAGATATAATTCTAGCAAATAATTATTCAGCTATATTTATATCTATCAAAATGAACATGTTCTTCCATGTTTGACAAACAATTAAATCTCCAACCTTGTCTATACCTATCATAATGAGCATGTTCTTTTTGTTTTAACAACCAAAACTAAAAGCTTCAATCATTTCTATGCCTATCAGAAATACCATGTATTCTTTATGTTTTCATAATCAATAGATTAAACGGAAAAATCATTATTTTTAGGGATTTCACGCATAGAAAAATATCTTTAATTTTGCACCGAAAACAAAATAATCAATAATTACTAATAAAATTCAAATGCAAATGAAGAAATTGATACCCCTTATGTTAATGCTTGCCGTGACTATCGGAGCATTTGCCGAAGGACATGCATTGAAGGTCTCGTTTACTGACGGCAGCTCAGCTACCTACGCTCTGAGCGAAAAGCCGAAGGTAAGTTTCTCGGGACAGGATATGACAATCACATCGTCAGATGCCTCAACAAGCTATCCACGTTCGGAAATCGTAAAGATTACTTTTGAAGAGATTACCACTTCAATAACCGACGTAAATGATGCCAACAACATCACCTATAGCTTCAACAATGATATCTTTGAAGCCGAAGGAACAGAAATCTCTGTTTACTCAACATCAGGTTCATTGGTAACCAAAGGCAGTGACATGGTTTCACTCAGATCTTTACAGTCTGGCGTCTATGTAGTCAGAGCAGGCAAACAATCAATTAAAATCCGTAAAAAATAAAAGAAATGAAAAAGCAACTTATACTTGGGGCAGCTATCGCCCTCATGGCCACAAACGTAATGGCTGACGATATAAAAATAACATTGACTGACGGTACAGTAGTAACATACAACATCGACGAGGTGGCTGAAATCACTTTTGAGGAAGGCAGCAACGCAGAGAGCAACTACGCTGGTACACAGACGGTGGTAATCGGAGATATGTTTTCATATACCGCCGACATTACTGTAACGGTTACAGAAAACGCTGACGGCACAATAAATGTTACATATCCTGAGTATTCTTTCAGCGGCACGATGATGGGCGACCTTACTCTCGGCACGCTTACTATCCCTAACATTCCGTTCGACGAGACAAAGAACGCCTACTATCTCGATTACAGCAGTCTGGGATTGACACAGCACTTTAAAGCTGAATCTAACGGCGTTGCCACTATGGATAATGACTATGTGCTGGGCACAACAAGCGAAATAACCGTTGAGCTTACTGACAACAGCGTGAAAATCACCAATCCTTTCAAGCTGGGCAATATGCCTTTGTCTCTTACATCGAGCTTTGAAGGCACAAAATGAGAAGATTCTTAAGCCAAGCTATAGTCCCGTTCATCTTGTCGGCAGTTGTTCCGCTGACAGGGTGCAACGGGATTTTCTCCGATGTCTATGACGAAGCCGAAGAGGACAACGATGTCACCGTGTCCGGTGAACTCTACATTGACGCTTCTTCGTGGACAGACTGGCATTTCATCGACCTTGAAGAGGTTGCGGAAAACACAGAGATTGATTCTCTATACAATCCGTCGTCGGCATGGGTTACATATCCTGTGCCTGTAGACACTATCGACAGCGAAGGCACTGACGGCATATACACCTACTGGTATGATGTGTTTGGCGAGGGACTAAGCAACCGCGAAAGCCGCGAGTTCTATCCTACCGCAGCGCAGCAGAAGCCCGACAACTGGACATTTGCCGTTCATCGCAACAACGTCATGACCAACGGCTGCTCGGTAACCGCGACCGACTATGATTCTTTCGACCAGCTTCCCGACGACATTACGGCATTTGCTTCGTTGTCGTTCGATGAAGATGTATGGAACGAATCTGACGTATGGGTCATTCAAGAGCGAATGCTGTTGGGGCTAATAGGCTGCCAGGGCATTGAAATCAACGAGACGCTTTCCTCGTGGCTAAAGATTGACATTCCTCCCATGCCGCCTGCTTTCACTCTGAACAGCAAGGTATTTATTCTCAAGACGCAAGAGGGGAAACTTGCGGCTCTACAGCTCAAGAATTACCAAAGCTCTACTGGAACCAAATGCGTATTATCCATCAACTACAGGTATCCTCTATGAAAAAGACAATATTCACATTGGCAACTGCCTTATGCTGCTGTCTTGACATCAATGCGCAGGCAACAAGTCCGGCAGAAGACGCTTATATAGATTCTCTGCTGTGGCAATACGACCTCAACGAGGTTGTCGTTACTGGCACGAGAGTGCCTAAACTGTTGAAGGAAACACCTGTGCAGACGCGCCTGATTACGTCGTCGGACATAAGCAAGGCTGACGCTACAAACATAGAAGATCTTCTTCAGACAGAGATGCCTGGAGTGGAGTTCTCGTATGCTATGAACCAGCAGACACACCTCAATTTCAGCGGTTTCGGAGGGCAGAGCATACTTTTCCTTGTTGACGGCGAACACATGGCAGGCGAGACTATGGATGATATAGATTTCTCCAGGCTTGACATGAACAACGTTGAGCGCATAGAGATTGTGAAGGGTGCATCGAGTGCGCTCTATGGAAGCAATGCCGGGGGAGGTGTAATCAACGTCATTACCAAAGACGCCACTCGCCCATGGACAGTGTCGGGAGGCGTGCGCTTTGCGCGTCATAACGAGCAGCGCTACCGTCTCAATCTCTCCGCATCGGGCAAACACGTCTCAAACGTATTCTCTGCAAGCCGCAACAGCATTGACAATTTCAACGTCCACAACGGTTCAGATCCTGTTACAAGGGTCGTTTCCACAATCTACGGCAACGAGTCGTGGGTGTTCAATGACAAGTTCACATATACGCCGTTCTCGGGGCTGAAGCTGACAGCACGTGCTGGCTATTTTTTCAGAGAGCTTACCCGTGTTGCCGACACTCCTGAACGCTACCGCGACTACTCGGCTGGCTTGCGTGGCGTGTGGGAGATAAATCCGTCAAACAACATTGAAATATCGTATTCGTTCGACCAATACGACAAGTCGAACTTCTACAAGCTGTCACGTCTCGATGTAAGAAACTACAGCAATGTGCAGAACAGTTTCCGCGCCTTGTATAACCATTCTTTCTCCAACGGCGACATTCTCACCGTGGGAGCCGATTTCATGCACGACTATCTTGAAAACAGCAAGCTGGCAGACCCTGTGCATGAGCAAGACCAGTTTGACGCGTTCGCGCAATACGACTGGATAGTCAGCCCTCAGTGGGAAGTGGTGGGAGCCATGCGCTACGACTGGTTCTCCGACGGGAGCCTGTCGAGAGCTACCCCTAAGATTACGGTGCGCTACAAGCCGTTGCGCAACCTTAACCTGCGCTTTGGCTACGGTCTCGGTTTCCGTGCGCCTACGCTCAAGGAGAAATACTACGAGTTCGACATGGCCGGTATATGGATTGTGCGCGGCGACCCTACGCTTAAAGCCGAGAGCAGCCACAACTTCAATCTGTCTGCCGACTACACCTACCGTCATTTCAACTTCACGCTGACCGCCTACTACAACGACATACGCAACCGCATATCAAGCGGCTTGCCTTACTATCTGCCGGGCGACGACTCTCAGCTTTATCTCAACTATGTGAATCTGAGTGGATATACCGTGGCAGGAGGCGAGCTGTCAGTGCAGGGCAGATGGGGCAACGGTCTGAGCGCAAAGGTGTCATACGCCCTTACCGACGAGCATCTGGCGAAAAACAAAGACGGCAAGACAGCCAACAACCAGTATATTCCAGCGCGCAAGCATTCGCTGACGGCACGAATAGACTGGGAGAAGAATGTTTCCAAAAATTTCGGCTTTAACCTCTCGCTCAACGGCAGATACCTGTCGGGAGTAGACAACATAGAATACAAGGATTACTACAATATCGACGCCGGCACTACAGAGGTGCATTACCCTGCCTATACGCTTTGGAAGCTGTCTGCCACCATGCAGATAAAGAAGCGGGTGAAGGTTAGTCTGGCGCTCGACAATCTGTTCAACTACAAACCCGAATATTACTATCTAAACTGCCCTCTCACCGATGGCACAAACTTTATGGCTGGCATCAGCTTTGAATTCTATAAATAATAAATCGTGAAGAATCATTGGATTAAGACAATAATTTCATTTACAACGGTGCTTTTCACAATGCCGTTGGGTCATGCCCTTATGATAATAATGGAGAAGACCATGACGCCTGAAGCAGTCCACTACTCGGCTTTTGCAATGGGCTTTGTAGGCTTGCTCATGGCTGTATGGGGCGTTTTCGTTAAGGGAGACACCAAGCAGACATTGCTCGGACTTTTCGGAGGCCTGCTCTTCTGGACAGGATGGATAGAGTTTCTCTTCCAGTATTATGCCACGCGTGTCAGCGCACAGCCAGAAATAGAGAACGGTGAAGTGGTGACAAAGCCTGAATATCTCATTCTGCCTGCCACGTTCGGAATATGGGCAATGGTCATGCTGTTGTATGTCTTCTGCACAAGAAACGGCTGCAGCTTCATCAACTGGTGGCAGCGCGTGCTCTTCGGCAAGCACAAGACAGAAATAGCTGCACGACCGATGACGCGCCACACGTCGATTGTCACTTTCATGGAGCTGAACATGATACTCTGGACAAGCTACCTCGCCCTGATGTTCTGCTACGACAAGAACTTCCTCGGCGACCATCACCCTGTAACTTTCGCCCTCGGTGTGTTCTGTCTCATCGGCTCTGTGCTTATGTTCCGCAAGGAGCTGAGGCTCGCCACATGGGGTGCAAACATACGCATGGCGATAGCTACGGTAATAGTGTTCTGGACTCCAGTCGAGATACTTGGCCGCATGAATTTCTTCGAGGAGATATGGGTAGAGCCTATGAAGTATGCTCCTCAGATGATTACTATCCTTGTAGCGTTCATTGCCCTGCTTGTCTATCTGGTATATTCTTCAGCCAAAGACAAGAGAAAGGCGTCGAAAGGCTAATAAGGCAAAGACTATAATAATAAACGTGGGTCTGCAATTCAGCATGGCTCACGTTTATCGTTTTCTTTAGATTATACTCTTAAAAGTAGAACTGTCTGTCTGTCCGCTTTTGGGGTATAAGCGTTTTGATTATACCCTCAAAAACAGAACTGTCTGTCTGTCCGTCTGTCCGTTTTTGAGGTATAAGCGTTCATTCCAGACAAATCAATTCATGATTGACGACGGATTTATGTAGACCTTTCTTGTCTTGTTGCCGTATCTTATCAGGTAGACGCCTGACTTGAGCGTGGATATCCGTTTCCCTACATAGCTGCCGTCAAGGGTGTAGATAGCGTCTGGCGTGTCGCTGACTGGTTCGTCATTGACTATCTCAATGCCAGTGGTGCTGCCTACCAGTCTGAATGTAGGCCATTCAAGTCCGTCAGGCAGAATCAGTTCGTATTCGGTAGCGCTTAACGTCACGCAAAATACGATATCTTCTCCTCCAACCTTTTCGAGCAGCGATTCAATGTAGCTTGGCGTGAGCTTTGTCCTGAGACTGCGCGTTTGTCCTTGGCTGAAGCTATAGGTTGTGTTCAGAGTCGAACTTCTAAGCGTGTCGGTGCGGTTGTCGTTTGGCGTGAAGGCGAATGTGAATTTTGTCGATGCAGGTCCGTCAGCCGCGTTTACGCTGTAACGTATATAGACGGAGTCTTCCGGAACATTGTAGCCCTCGCTGTCTGTATCTACAGAAATAGACAGCAGCTTCAGGTCGGTTTCGCCTACATGCACAGGGTTGAGCTCGCTTAGGAAGGTATTGTTGTATGAGACAAGTACCATATAGAGTTCATCGCTTGTGTCAACATCTTCGTCGATGTAGATTGGTGAGATGTATGTGTAGTCTGTTGTGCTGTTTGCCTCTGCATAGAGAGGGCGCTCATAACCGCTTCCCACGATGTCGTAGATTCCGTCTTCACTCGGCTTTACGATGTATGCGCATGCAGCCTGGAAATATTCCGTTCCGCTGTTGTTGACGCTATAGTTCAGCGAATATGTAGCGCCTGGTACAATCTTGCTGACGTCTGAGTTCAGCGTGGCAGTCAGTTCTGGAGTTTGTCCGTCAGGGCATGATACGGTGATCTTGTCATCGGTGATGTCGAAGACAAGGTATTGCACATCTGTCTTGTCTATTTTGATGTCATACCATCCGAGACCGTCTGCATAGACGGCAGGTGTCACGATATATTGTCCATTCTCTACGTCGTCCCATTTTACGTTGAAACTCTCGTAATAGTAGCCTGCCTCTGCAGTCCACATTGGCTTTGTCTCATATACATAAGTGGTTTCGCCAGCCGTATCGACGAGTTTCAGTCCAAAGCGGTAATTCATGGTCGCCGGGGTCCAGCAGTTGATGTAGGTAAAATAATAGGCGCTGGCAGTGCCTTCCGCTTTGCGGGCGGTAATCATCATGGCGTCATCCCTGTTGAATACTCCCGACTGGCAATAGTTTCCGTTGTCGCAGATAAAGTAACCGTCCATTGTCCAGTTTGGCTCTATTGTAGAGCCTTCCTGAGGTTTTTGTATGTGTGTGACAATGCTGCTGAAGGTTGAAAAGTCGCAATCGCCGCTTCCATAAGGGGTAAGGGCTGTGAGAAGGAAATAGCCGTCGAAAGAGCCTCCCCATCCCCAGTTGAAATGGTAATAGCCATTGCCGTCATAGCCGTCGCAGACGAACTCATGAGCACCTTCTTCGAATGCTCCTCCACCGTAAAGCACAGGGCGTTCTGCCTCAAGTTCACCGTAAACAATATCTTCCCATTCGGCATTGGTGTAGACGCTTCGCAATTCATACCTGGCACCGACATCATATCCGAAATAGTTATAGAGCGCATATGGCACGGTATAGTCAAAAGCTGCGCTGGAGTAGCCGTAAACCATGTCTACGCTGATGCCGCATGCCTCCATCAGGTTGGCTACAGCGGTGTTCTGCGCCTCGGTGCTGTAATCGTCGTAGGTGTCAGCCATGTTGTCCCAGTCGAAGGTTACTTTGCTGAAATCCATATAGAGAGTGCGGTTCACTCCGTCGTCGTCTGTAAACGAATATCTATGGCTGCCGTTTCCCGTAGCAGGCCACTCATAATAGTTCATCACCTGTGCCATAGCCGTTGCAACGCATCCTGTAGCCGCATTTGAGCCGTCGGCAAGGGTAATCATGTTGTTGCTGTAAGGTGCGCCTTGGTTCCATTGCGTGGCGAGCAGCGGCTCTATTGCGCTTCTCTGTGTAGTGGCTTCGCACAGCCTATTGCCTGTTTCCGATGTTCCTGCAGCCTGGCTTGCAGCCGCAATCTGTCGGCTGTAGCCTTCTATCCATGCCTTGAAGTTTGCTGGCATATTGTCGACGTTGAAGGTTCCTGTCTCCGAATATCCGAGTAGGACAGGCGCACAGTCGTCGGCAGGTAAAATCACAAAGCCTCCGTTGTCTGTTGCGTTATTATAAATGTAGAGAGTGTTTAGTGCCCCGCTCGTAACGGTATGCGCCAAGCGCAACGGCTTGTTCGCTGCAGCCATGCGTAGCGAAGGCGTATTGCCGTTGTTACGGAATCGGCTGAGAGCCTGTTCCGGGGTCAGATTATCTGCCCAGGCTATGGCTGAGACGAATGTCAATGCGAATGCAAAAAGTAGAAATCTTCTCATGTAATATTTATTTTAAGTGAATAAACGGTATGTGTAGAAAGTCTGTCATTGGTTTTGACACATATCTTTTGTCCGCTGTAGAGTCTCCGGTATGCTTTGGTAATGTCCTGTGTTCTCCTGGATAGAAGAAACATTGACTCCTTAAGCCGTTTTGTGCCTTATAGAAGACAATAGTATGTTTATTCTGCAAATAT
>JAUNIZ010000118.1 GCA_030523165.1 Prevotellaceae bacterium | reverse complement strand
GAAAAAGAAAAAAATCAGTATTGGGCTTTTGACATTAATTGGTTTAGCCACCATATCATTGTCATCATGCAGCACCGACAACAACTATGACTTTGACGAGATAGACACAACGATTGGAATAGGAGGCGATGAACTGGTGATTCCAACCAGTTCGACAGACATAATCAAGCTGTCTGACGTGCTTGAACTTGAAGAAAACGGCAGCGTTGTTGAAGATGCCGTTTCTCACGACTACGTGTTCAGGCAGACAGGAGCTGACGTAGCTGCAGCGCATCCGATGATTGACAAAATTGTAATCTCAAAACAGAGTTCTACATCAAACTCTATAACACTTAATTTCAACAGCGCTTCAGGCGTCAAAGGCAAGCGTGCAGCATCAACGACAATCAGCGCTGAAGGCAACGTTGAAGCATTCGAATATGTTGGAAACAAGCCTGATGATGTGGTGTCGCTTTCATCAGTTGACGTAGAATCTAAAGTGAATATAAACGTTGTTTTCCCAACAGGGCTCAGTTCTATAATAAGCACATTCGACAACATAACAGTCGCATTGCCAGAATTCATGACTATTGAAGGCGTAAGCAGCAACTGCAGCTTTACGCAGACAGGAAGCAAGCTTTCATTCAACAATGTGTCTGCAAGCAATAATCTTTCAATCGAAGCAAACATAACAAAGCTTGATTTCAACGCTACTGACACTTCGCTTGGCAATATTCAGATTACTTCTGACGGAAAGATAAAACTCAACGGAAACGTGCACTTGGCTGTATCTACAAGCAACATAAACTTTGCTGGAGTAAGCAGCATTCCTGAAAATGTGGAAATTACAAGCAGCATGACTCTTGGCGAGTTTACAGTCAACGGCGCTACAGGAAAGTTTAGCCCGTCAATAGAATTGTCAAATCTCGGTGAAGTAAACATAACAGGAATACCTGATTTCCTCACAGGAGGCAATGTTGTAGTTGACTTGTATAATCCTCAGATAACGCTTTCTCTAACAAGCGATACCGAGGTTGCTGGCTTGATAGACGGAACTATCACATCTGTCAAAGACGGACAGACACTTGCTACAATCTATGTTAACGACATACCGGTAAACCCGAATGCTACGACTAATGTTCTCATTTGCCGTAGGGGAGAAAGCATAGGCATTTACGACAAGATTATCGTAAACGACAATCTTTCTGACCTCATAAAGACTATTCCTGACAAGATAACATTCACGGCTACAGCAAGCGCTGACGCAACAAAGGAATGTTATTTCGAACTTGGCAAACAGTACACTATTAAGCCGGCTTACTCTGTTGATGCGCCTATAGCATTCGCTGAAAATGCAAACATAGAGTATAAGGATACGCTAGACGGATTCAACGACGATATTGAAGACTTTGAACTTGCAGAAGGTGCATACCTCAGTCTTACAGCAAATATCACAAGCTGCGTGCCTGCTTATCTGTCTGTTGACGCCACACCTATTGATATTAACGGCAATGCATTAAGCTCAAGCGACTTGGCAGTAGAGGTAACTGGCGAGATAGCTGCTTCTGCCGATGGCGTGACAGAAACGGTTTCTCCAATAGAAATCAAGATTACCCAGAACAGCGAAGATGCACTAGACAAGCTAGACGGCATTCTGTTGACCGTTTCAGGCAAGGCAAGTAGTGGCAACGGAAGCGTTACAGGCATTACGCTCAACGCGGAAAGACACACGCTTGTAGCCAAAGACATTACGATTAAAATCGTTGGAAAGGTGATAGGCAACTTTTAATTAATCAATCTAAAATCAGAATATAATGAAACTAAAATATAGCAAACTTATACTTTCTGCGGCTATGTTGCTGGCAGGAAGCAATGCCTTTGCACAAGGTTTAAACTCGGCATATTATACTAACGACTACAAGTTCAGACACGACATGAACCCTGCTTTCGGTAACGAGCAGAGTTATATAGCTATTCCAATCTTGGGAAATATCAATGTTAATCTTCACGGAAATTTCGGATATGAAGATGTTGTGATGAACAATCCTATGTATCCTACACAAGGCGGAAAGAAAATGACCACGTTCATGAACCCGTATATCTCTACAAGCGAGGCATTAAGCGGTTTCAGCACAGACAACAACCGTATAATCGGAAACGTTGGCATAACTATTCTCTCTGCTGGTTTCAAGGGATTCGGTGGCTATAACACGATAGAACTCAACTCAAAGACTTCATTCGGCGTGTCTCTTCCATACGGTCTTTTTGAATTTGCAAAGAACACAGGCAACAAAAGCTATGATATAGGCAACATTAACGCTCAGGCAATGTCATACGTTGAATTAGGGTTAGGACACTCACGTCAGATAAACGACAAACTGCGTATAGGCGCAAAACTTAAGTTTCTGTTTGGCGTAGCACGCGCTGATTTCCAGTTTAAAGACGTTAAGGCAGACCTTTCTTCTACTGACAAGTGGACAGTTTCAGGTCAGGCTACGGCAGATGTTTACATGAAAGGATTCACATATCAGTCTGAGACAGATGAATATAATGACCCTAACAAGGGTCAGTATGACAAGGTTAATGATGTTGATGTCGACGGAGGTGGTCTTGGAGGCTTCGGTATGGCTGTTGATCTTGGTGCTGTCTACAAGATAAATGAAGACTGGACAGTAAATGCAGCTGTCGTTGACTTGGGCTTTATCAACTGGTCAAACCATGCGCAAGCAGTGAACAGAAGCAACTGCTTTGAGTTCAACGGATTCCATGACACATCTGTAACCAGCGATAGTGGAGAAACGATAGATGACAAGATTGACGACTATGGTGACCAGATTACTGACTTCATCAATCTTAAAGACAATGGCGATCAAGGTAGTAGCAGCACTGGCGTTGGTGCAACAATAAACCTTGGATGCGAATATAATCTGCCTGTATATCGCAAAATGACTTTCGGTTTGCTCAGCAGCACACGTCTAAACGGCGCTTACTCATGGACAGAGGCAAGGCTAAGTGCAAACTGGACACCTTTGAAGTGGCTTGACGGTGGTGTGAACCTTGCTGTAAACAGTTTTACTACAAGCATGGGTTGGATTCTTAACATTCACCCGAAAGGCTACAATTTCTACATTGGCATGGATCATCTTCTTGGCAAGACAAGCAAAGAAGGAATACCTCTCAGCTCAAATGCAAGCATAGCTTTGGGAATGAGCATAACATGGTAAATTGCAAACTTCATATTTACAATTATTTTTATTGAAACAATTAAAGGCGAACTCTTTTAGGGTTCGCCTTTAATATATTTTCTAAACCAGAAACATTCTGTTTTCCACGCAAGAACGTTCATGTTTTCAACTTTAGAAATTGTTCATGTTTTATACGCAAGAACGTTATTGCGTATGCTGGCTTTTATCTGCCTGTTACAGCAGAGCTTCTATCTTTTCCTGCAATTTAGCCTTTGTCAAAGCACCTACGTGCTTGTCAACTATCTCGCCGTTCTTGATGAAAAGAAGTGTAGGAATATTGCGTATTCCAAATTCCATTGCAATGTCATCATTCTCTTCAACGTCGCATTTGCCGACAACTACCTTGCCGTCATATTCGTCTGCAAGTTCCTTGACGAATGGAGCTATTGCACGGCATGGGCCACACCATGTTGCCCAAAAGTCAACTACCAAAGGCAGACTTCCGTTTTTCAAACTCTCAAAGTTCTCAGTTGTGATTGTTACTTCCATTTTTATTCGTAATTTAAATTGTTAATAATTATTCTTTCCTTGGTGATTATATAACGTAAATGTTCGTTATGTTTCCAACAAACATCGTGCCATATCGTAGACTGAAATCATATTACGTCAGTTTATCATATATTTCATGTCTTCATTTTCCTTTATAAACATCATCAGCTCCTTGCTGATGCTTACCTTCTCGCTGCGACTCCTTAACATAAAAGGTTTGTTGCTGCTGCTTTCGTATATCTGGAAGAACAGCTGCACAGAGCCAGGGTTTGCCTTTATTATTGTTATTAGGTCTGACACTATTGCTTCATTCAGCTTGTCAGCATTGAGAGCAATCGTAATCTTGTCTATCTTGTTGTCTTTTACAGTTTGCAGAAACTGAATGTCTGTCACTCTCGTGTCAAGGTAATCGCTGCCTTGGAAACGCTGATAGAACTGCAGTTTCACAAGAACAGTACAGCCTTCTGTAAGCATTCCTTTCCATCTGCCCCATTCCTCGCCGAACAATGCCAGTTCGCCAGAGCCTTCAAAATCTTCAATCATGACAAAACCACATGGCTTTCCTGTCTTTGTGAACTTGCTTCTCACGCCGGTTACAATGCCACCAAACACAACTTCTTGCTTCTTTGACAGTTCTATCTTGTCTGCCAATTCGGAGCAATGCGTGTTGCACATGTTGTTGAGAATAAACTCAAAATCATCCAACGGATGTGCAGAAAGATAGATTCCTACAAGATCGCGCTCTTTGTTCAGCTTTTCTATTGTGCTCCATGGCTCACCCTCAGGTATTGGAGGGGTAGATATCTCTACAGCTTCAAGCCCACCGAACAGAGAGTTCTGCGCTTCTCTTTGCTCTTGCTGATATACCTGCCCATATCTGATAAGCGATTCAAGGAATGTCTTTCCTTCGTTGTTCTTTGCAAAATATCTTTCGCGTGCTATGTTGAAACTGTCAAAACCACCACTCAGCGCAAGACTTTCCATTGCCTTGCTGTTTACGGCAGAAAGATTGACACGCTGAACAAAGTCGAATATATTCTTGTAGACACCGTTTTTCTCTCGCTCGTCTATTATGGCTAAAGCTGCGGTATCGCCCATTCCCTTTATCGCACCTAAGCCGAAACGCACCTCTCCGTGCTTGTTGGCACTGAACTTCTGTCTACTCTCGTTGACATCAGGTCCAAGACATGCTATGCCCATAGCCTGACATTCGCTCATCAGCTTAGTTATCTTTGTTATATCGTTAAGGCTTCGGCTCATGTTTCCAGCCATGAATTCAGCTGGATAGTGGGCTTTCAGGTATGCTGTCTGATATGCCACCCATGAGTAGCATGTGGCATGACTCTTGTTGAAAGCGTATGACGCGAACTTCTCCCAATCGCCCCAAATCTTGTCAAGAACCTTCGGGTCGTGGCCGTTTGCCTTTCCGCCTTCTATGAATTTAGGCTTCATTGCGTCAACAATTGCCTTCTTCTTCTTTCCCATCGCCTTACGCAAGGCATCGCTCTCGCCACGCGTGAAATTAGCCAGCTGACGTGAAAGAAGCATGACCTGCTCCTGATAAACGGTGATTCCGTATGTGTCCTTAAGATATTTTTCCATGCAAGGAATGTCATACTTTATTTCTTCCTTGCCGTTCTTGCGGGCGATAAACGAAGGAATATAGTCCATAGGACCAGGGCGATAAAGCGCATTCATCGCTATAAGGTCTTCAAACACAGTAGGCTTCAGCTCACGCAGATATTTCTGCATACCAGCAGATTCAAACTGGAAAGTGCCTATCGTGCGACCTTCTTGATAAAGCTTATATGTCAGTTCATCGTCGATAGGAATATTGTCAAGGTCAATGTCTATGCCTCTTGTCAAGCGTATGTTTTCCAATGACTCTTTTAGAATAGACAGCGTGCTCAGTCCGAGGAAGTCCATCTTGATAAGCCCCGTTTCCTCAATCACATGACCGTCATATTGTGTAGCGAGCAGCTTGTGCCCGGGGTCGCTCTTGTCTTCAGCTGTGCTTACAGGCACCCAGTCGCTTATGGCATCACGGCAGATGATTGTTCCACATGCGTGTATGCCAGTGCCTCTCACTGTTCCTTCAAGCATCTTGGCATATTTTATGGTGTTGCTCATCTTTGAGTCTGGGCTTGCCTCGGCTTCGCGCAAGTCAGCAACACACTTGATGGCGTTGGTAAGATTCATTTTCATGCCGTCAGGCAGACGGTCAGGAATAGAACGGCAAAGACGTGTAGATATGTCTAACGGCAGTTTCTCTACACGGGCAACGTCTCTGATAGAGTTCTTTGTTGCCATTGTGCCATACGTTATGATATGCGCCACTTTGTCATGGCCGTATTTGTCTTCTACCCATTCAAGCACCTTTCCACGCCCGTCATCATCGAAGTCGGTATCAATATCAGGCAATGAAATACGGTCAGGGTTAAGGAAACGCTCAAAAAGGAGGTCATATTTTATCGGGTCAATCTTTGTTATACCCAAGCAATAGGCAACTACCGAGCCTGCTGCAGAGCCACGTCCTGGGCCTACCATCACTCCGAGCTGGTCTCTTGCCGAGTTGATGAAGTCTTGCACTATAAGGAAGTAGCCTGGGAAACCCATTGTTTTCATGATGTGAAGCTCAAACCTTATACGGTCTTCTACATCTTTTGCCAACGGGTCACCATACAGACGTTTTGCACCATCGTATGCAAGCTTTGCAAGGTAGTCAGCCTCAAACTTTATTCTGTAAAGCTTTTCATAGCCGCCAAGGTGCTTAATCTTCTTTTCTCCTTCTTCTGGAGGCAACTGGTTCTGACCGTTCTCGTCAGAAGTAAACTCGTCATAAAGCTGCTTTTCGGTGATATTGCGCCTTACGTCTTCCTCTGTTCCGAAATCTTCTGGAATAGGGAAGAACGGCATGATAGGGTCGTGGTCTATGCTGTAAGTCTCAACCTTGTCCAACACTTCAAGCGTATTTGACAGTGCCTCTGGTATATCACCGAACACCTCGTTCATCTCTTCACGCGTCTTGAACCATTCCTGCTTGGAATAAAGCATACGGGTAGGGTCATCAAGATCCTTGCCTGTAGAGAGGCATAGCAGATGGTCGTGAGCCTCTGCGTTGTCTTCGTCAACAAAGTGTGCGTCGTTCGTGCATACAAGTTTTATTCCGTATTCCTTCGCAAATTCAATAAGCACTTTGTTTGCCTGCTGCTGCAGAGGGTAAGTCTCGCGGTTTGCACGCTGGTTAGGGTCTGTTACCCTGTGGCGTTGCAGTTCAAGGTAATAATCGTCGCCGAAAACACGCTTATACCACTCTACAGCCTCACGCGCCCCGGCAATGTCGCCTTTCAGTATCTTTGCAGGAACTTCGCCTGCTATACATGCAGAGCAAACAATAAGGTCTTCATGATATTTTTCCAAATCGGCGCGGTCTGTACGAGGGCGCATGTAATAGCCGTCTACCCACGCTCTCGAAACGAGCTTTATCAGGTTCTTGTAGCCATTGTAGTTCTTTGCCAGCACGATAAGGTGGTAACCGCTCATGTCGCCCTTTTCCTTCTCCTTGTCTTCCTTTGAGCGATGAGCCACATACATCTCGCATCCGAAAATGGGCTTGAAGGGTTCTTTTCCTTCTTCCTTGAGTTTTTTGTTTACGCCTTTGCAATAGTTGAAAAACTCCTTTATACCGAACATGTTGCCATGGTCGGTCATGGCCATGCCTTTCATTCCGTTGGCTACAGCCTTGTCTACAAGCCTCTGAACGCTTGACTGACCGTCAAGAATCGAGTAGTATGTATGTACGTGTAAATGGACAAAGTCTTGCATAATCATCAATTGAAGGCTCAAAGTTATGCCTAAAAACTGACATATCCAAAAGAAAAATGTGAAAAATTTGCCAGAAACGTAAAAAAGGCGTACCTTTGCATCCGAAATTTTTGTACTCCGAATTACTATGGGAAGAAGAATTAGAAAACTTAAGAACGTAAGAATACACCGTGAAGGCACTGATACGCTGGTCTATGGACTGACCGCAATCGTTGCCGTAGCCCTTATTCTATGGTTCTATGTTGACAATAAAATCCCGTTCTGGAGTTTTGTTGTAGTGTTCGGAGTTGTATATTCTATTGTCGTAAATTTCTTCCGTTGTCCGAAACGCTTCTTTGATGAAGACACTGAAGACATTGTCGTAGCCCCTGCCGACGGCAGAGTGGTTGTGATAGAAGAAGTTGTAGAAGATGAATATTTCCACGACAAGCGAATAATGGTGAGCATATTCATGAGTCTTTTCAATGTCCATGCAAACTGGTTCCCTGTTGACGGAAAGGTGAAGTTCGTGCATCATCAAGACGGCAACTACCATAAAGCGTGGCTGCCAAAGGCAAGCGAAGAAAATGAACATGCCGACATTATGCTCGAAACGCCTGACGGCAAGGACATTCTGTGCAGACAGATTGCAGGAGCTGTGGCAAGACGAATCGTAACTTATGCGAAAGATGGTGAAGACTGCTATATAGACGAACATCTAGGGTTTATTAAATTCGGTTCACGCGTTGACGTATATCTGCCTTTGGGTACAGAGATTTGCGTAAAGATGGGACAGGCGACTACTGGCAACCGCACAGTGATAGCCCGTCTGAAAAAATAATATTATTGTTTCCTTCAAGCAAAGTCTGAAGGGCAAGAAAACATTTTATGGCTAACATTATCACAAAGAACATACCTAACACAATTACATGCTGCAACCTTATATCGGGCTGTATAGCTACGGCTTATGCCTTCGGCGGGCAACCTGACATGGCGCTGCTGTTTATCGTAATTGGCGCTATCTTCGATTTCTTTGACGGAATGAGCGCACGTCTTCTGAACGTTTCATCGCCGATAGGCAAAGAACTTGACTCATTGGCTGACGACGTTACGTTCGGTGTAGCGCCTGCAACCATTGTTTTCTATCAGCTTGGCATAATGGACTATCCCGAATGGCTAGAGCCGTTGCGCAACATGTTGCCGTTCTTCGCGTTTATAATGGCAGCATTCTCTGCCTTGCGACTTGCAAAGTTCAATCTTGATGAACGGCAGACAACATCGTTCATAGGCATGCCAACGCCTGCCAATGCCCTGTTCTGGGGCTCGCTTGTTGTAGGTGCCGGCGATTTTCTTGAATCATCGCCGCTGATGGTATTTGCCGTTATGGCACTCGTTCTGCTGAGCAGTTATATAATGGTGTCCGAGATTCCTATGTTTGCGCTTAAATTCAAGCAATGGGGATGGAAAGGCAACGAAATAAAATATATCTTTATTATAACATGCGTGCCGCTGCTGCTGATTTTCGGCATTACATCGTTTGCGATAATTATAGCATGGTACGTTATTCTCTCAATTTATGTTGACATCAATAGTAAGAAAAAATGATAGTTCTCTTTAAAATCATATTGCTGGCACTGCTGTTCATCTTCATAGTATTCGGGATAATGGCATTCCGCGTTTACCGCTCGTTCCATAATGTGGCAAAGCAGTTCAAGGACCTTAACAAAAACAGAACCAACGGTTATAACGGGCAACAGCGACGTGCAACGTCTGACGATGATGTAATCATAGACAGCCGTAACCCCGACGATGCCAACAGAAAGATATTTTCCGACAACGAAGGGGAATACGTAGACTTCGAGGAAGAGAAATAGCTGCATGACTCAGACGGCTGACTATGTATAGAAGTCAGCTGCATGCTATTTCACTTCGTTCACAAGCTCTTTTCCTTCAGACCAGTCCTTTATATTGTTCAGGGTCGTTTCCGCTATGTTGTGCATAGCCTCCTGTGTAAAGAACGCCTGATGCGACGTTACAATAACGTTAGGCATCATCAGAAGCAACGCCAGCTTGTCGTCGTCAATCATCTTGTCGCTACGGTCTTCATAAAAGAAATTCTGTTCTTCCTCATACACGTCAAGACCGGCAGAACCTACTTTTCCGCTTCTCAATCCTTCTATCAGGTCTTCTGTCTTGATAAGCTTTCCACGACCAGTGTTTATAATCATCACTCCAGGCTTCATCTTGGCTATGCTTTCACGGTTTATGATAAACTTTGTATCGTCTGTAAGAGGGCAGTGGAGCGACACTATGTCACTCTCGGCATACAGTTCATCGAGCGACACAAGCCTAACCTGATACTCTTCCGCGAACTTCTTGTCTGGATATAGGTCATAAGCTATGACATTCATGCCGAAACCGCGCAAAATCTTCACAAGTTCCTTCGCTATGCGCCCCATGCCGACTATTCCAGCCGTCTTGCCATACATGTCGAAGCCCAACAGGCCTTTCAGTTTGAAGTTGCCTTCACGTGTCCGATACACAGAACGGTATATCTTACGATTAAGACTGAGCATCAAGGCAACGGCATACTCAGCCACTGCGTGTGGAGAATAGGCTGGCACGCGCACAACCTTTATCTTTCCTTTGGCTGCCTTCAGGTCAACATTGTTGAAGCCAGCACACCTAAGGGCGATAAGTTTCACACCATAGCCTACAAGTTCGTCTATGACATTGGCGTCACATTCGGCATTGACGAAGATACAAGCAACGTCTTTGCCACGTGCCAGCGATACCGTATTCTTCGACAAGCGGTCTTTGTAGTAATGAATGTCAAAACCAAAATCCTTGTTCTCCTTGTTGAAAGAGTCCTTGTCGTAACTCTTTGCATCAAAAAATGCCACCTTTATTGCCATAACCTTTATTATTATTTGTTATAGGCAAAGATAGTGCAAGGTTTATAAAGTTCAAAACAAAAGGGCAAAAATCTTGATTTTTATAAACAAACAACGGTCAGCCGAAGCTGACCGCAAGAAAAAGTTTTTCAAAAGTTCAGGACAAAATCCTAAATTTCTTAGCCCAGACTTATTGCCTCAGAAGGACAAACATCTGCGCATGTTCCACATTCTGTACACATATCTGGATTGATAGAATACTTGTCGCCTTCAGAAATTGCTCCTGCTGGACATTCATCAATACAAGTTCCACATGCGATACAGTCGTCACCAATTACGTAAGCCATAATAATCTTGTTTTTATTTAATTAATAATGTTTTTGTACCAATCTTTGTACGATGCAAAGATACTACATTTATTTGAAATACCTAAATGTAGGTATGTGTTTTTATCTTATTTAACACAAATTTGGGGCAATGACGCATAAAAGATACCAAGAAATAATTATTCACCATTATAAATAGGTATAAATGATGAGCCAATACTCAAATGTCATTACCTATTTTATATTATACCCATGCGAAAATAACTGAACTAACTGAACCAACTGAACCGTTTTGCATAATTGTTTTAAAACTGTAACTGAAACTGTAACCGTTTTATGTGCGAATGACAACACTATATTACATGAATGATT
>JAUNIZ010000117.1 GCA_030523165.1 Prevotellaceae bacterium | reverse complement strand
GGAAGGAAAACTATGCTTTGTGAAGTCTGAATATGATTTAAATATCCGTAATTTTCGAAATTTTTCACACAGGCAACATATTTTTATCGTCAATCATACATCTAATATAAATAAATTAGCTATTTTTGCGCTCGTTTAAAACAACAATTATATAACAACAAAAAACTTAGCTTATGAAAAAATTTACTCTATTTGCATTCTCTGCAGTGCTTATGTGTGCAACTTCAATGTCAGCACAAGTCAAACCAGAACTTTCTTCTTCGCAAAAGGCAATGTTTACAAAGACAATGAAACAAATGTTGTCTTCAAAGAGCGATGCAGCAATGAAGAAGGGCATGAAAATGATGAAAGCCCAGACGGCATCATATATGCCGAGCAAGATATATGACTATGCTAAAGACGACGGAAGCTGGTATCAGCAGAACGTTATCAATAACACATACGATGACAACGGTAATCTTACTCTTTGCGAGATAGACGGATATGACACTATATACCGCATGACTTATTCATACGATGCTAATGGAAATCTGACATCTGTTTATATCGAATCATCTGGCAATAATGGCGCTTCATGGAGTGAGCTTGACCACTTTGTCTTTGAATATGACCCAATGTTAACATCGTTTGTCACAAAATACGATGGCAAAGACGAATACATGGTCATGTGGGATGCTATTTATAACATCAATCCTTATGTTAAAGATTTCTTTAAATATGACTTGACGCGTGATAGCCAGAACCGTGTAACACAGTCTGTTTACTCGGAAAAGTCAGAATATGACGATGATTTTGTCATGGAAGAACGCAATACCTATACATACGGTTCTGACGGTAAAGTGACTTCATGCACTACAGAATTCTTTGACGACGGTGAGCTTGGCATGTATTACGTTTTCTCAAACATACAATGGTACACGACTGACAATCAGTTGACTGGCTCTTTTGACACATGGTGTGAAGGGAATAACGTTATAAAATCTGCCGATGTGAATGTAATGGGCTTCTTTAACGGTACGCTTACCAATACAGTTCAAGACAATGGCAGCTATAATCTTGTAGCAGATCTGAGCATTGCAGAGATGAAATCGTCAAAGACCATTACTGACGCGAATGGCAGTTATGAGTCGGTAAATTCTTTGGAATACCAAGGTTATGATGACGACAATTCTTATGAGAAGGTAATCTGTCAATATGATGACCATGGAAACATTGTCCTTATTGAAAGTTATGATGGCTATACAGCAGACAATAATGAACTTGACGGTGGCGCAAAGGCAGAGTACACATATCATGACGAATATGGCGTTCCTGCAAGAATGGTAGGCTATGAATGGGAAGACGGATTAGGGTATCAGTCAAACGTAATATACGAAACACAGGAATATGTGGCGATAGGCGCATCGGGTATAAGTGGTGTAAAAGCTGATACTGATATGGGAGACATGACTGTCTATTCAATAAGTGGTGTTGAAACAGGCAAGTCTTTAGACAATCTTCCTAAAGGAATCTATATTGTAAAAAGCGGAAACAATACGAAGAAGGTTGTTCTGAAATGATGCTTTTATTCTATTGTTTATGCTTAGAGAATTACTTTTCTTGATAATTTGATAAGTTTTTGTTCGAAAAATTTGCATTTTATCATAAAAGTACTTATCTTTGCAGCGTGTAATAAATATAAGCATAGAATATGAATACGAGTCTAATATTTGCATGGTGGTGGCGTTGCTCAAGATTTTAAAAAGTCGTGAGTTACGAAGCCGTGTATATAAACGAGATACATAAAGGCCTGCCGTTCTTACGACAGGTCTTTTTTATTATAGTAAAATTAAATATTAATCCAATGGAGATGTTTGAAACAAGAAAGCGATTCTCCTGATAAAATATAGATATATGAAAGAGTCATTGCAACGAATGCTTAGTCACGAAGACTTGTCGCGTGAGGAAATGAAAGAGATACTTATTGGTATAACTAAGGAAAAATATCCAACGGAACAGATAACAGCTCTGCTAACGGGCTTGCAGATGCGAGGAGTTACTGTTGATGAACTGCTCGGTTTCCGTGACGGAATACTTGAAACAGGTGTTCCCGCAAAGCTTGACTGCGACCGTTATATTGACGTTGTGGGTACTGGCGGTGACCAGAAGAATACGTTTAACATCTCTACATGTTCGTGTTTCGTTATAGCAGGTGCAGGCTATAAGGTAGCAAAACATGGAAACTATGCAGCTACATCTACCAGCGGAGCGTCAAATGTTATAGAAGCTCATGGCGCTAAGTTTACTTCTGATATAGACAAACTTAACCGTTCAATCAACGAAACTGGCTTTGTATATCTTCACGCACAGCTGTTTGCCCGTGCAATGAAGTTTGTTGGCCCTATAAGAAAAGCCCTTCCGTTCCCAACATGTTTCAATCTTCTAGGCCCTATCGTGAACCCTTCGCAGCCACAATGCCAGTTGCTTGGTGTTGCAAACCTAGACCAGATGCGCCTATATAATAATGTATATCAGAAGATAGGCATTGATTATGGTATTGTAAACAGCATAGACGGCTATGACGAGATATCTCTGACTGGCGACTTTAAGGTGACAACCAATAATTACGAGAAGATATTTCATCCGTCTGACTTTGGCTTTGACATTGTTGACCCTGCCGTTCTGGAAGGCGGAAAGACAGTAGATGAGGCAAAAGAAATATTTGACAGCATTCTTGAAAACAGAGCGTTGCCAGAGCGTAAGAACGTAGTGCTTATTAATTCTGCTTTCGGAATACAGGTAGTTGACCCTTCAAAGACAATAGAAGAAGCATTGGCTATCGCACGTGAATCACTTGAAAGCGGCAAGGCATTGGCTGTGTTGAAGAAATATATTGAGATAAACAAATAGTTTTATGAAACAGGAAGTCAGGTGTCATAACTTGTCTTGATACTTTGATTTCCCTGATTCTTGAATTAACAGAATATGAAAGACGTACTTGATGAAATAGTCGCTTATAAGCGAATTGAGGTAGAACGCTACAAAGAAGCGTTGTCTGAAAGACAGATACACGCTGACGTGGAAAAGATCTTGGGAGATTCTTTGCCATCGCTTAAAGCGTCTCTGATGTCTTCAGACACAGGCATAATAGCTGAATTTAAACGCCGTTCACCATCCAAAGGCTGGATAAAGGAAAGCGGAAAGGCAGATGTCATACCTCTTGAATATCAGCATAATGGCACTTCAGCTATAAGTATTCTTACAGATGAGAAATATTTTGGTGGTAATGACAGCTTTATTCGTGAAGCTAGAAAGTCAGGAGTAACTATTCCTGTTCTATACAAGAATTTCGTGATAGACGAATATCAGCTCTTTCAAGCCCGTCTTTGTGGCGCTTCAGCTGTGCTTCTTATAGCGGCATGTCTGCCTATAGCGCAATGTCGAAGCCTTGTTGGCGTTGCTCATGAACTTGGTTTAGAGGTGCTTATGGAAATGCATAGCGAAGGAGAACTCGATTATGCAGGTCTGGAAGTTGACGTTTGCGGCATTAACAACCGTAATCTTGGAACATTTGTAACTGATGTGAACAATTCGTTTATGCTTTCAGCAAAACTTCCTAAAGATGCATGTAAGGTAAGCGAAAGCGGAATATCGAAACCAGAAACAGTAAGCCTTCTAAAGCGTGCAGGTTTCAACGGTTTCCTTATTGGCGAGAATTTCATGAAGACAGAAAAGCCAGGAGAAGCGTTGAAGCAGTTTATCAGTGATGTCAATGCGTGCAATCTGTTAGGGTAATACAAACGATAAAAGAAACAATGCTATGCAGATAAAAGTTTGCGGAATGCGGGAACCAGACAATATCCGCGAAGTAGCAGCCTTGAAGATAGACTATATGGGGTTTATATTCAGCGAGAAAAGCCCTCGTTACGTGTCTTCAGATATTGATTTTGGCAATTGTATGCTTTCACCTGACGCTCCGAAAAGAGTCGGTGTGTTTGTTGATGCAACGATTGACAGCATTGTTTCTCATGCCAGAAGGTTTCGCTTAAGTTATGTTCAGCTTCATGGAAACGAGAATAGTGACATGATAACAGAATTAAAAGAAGCATTTATTGCATCAGCAATGCCTGAAGTAAGAATTATAAAAGCCATAAGTGTAGTTGATGCAGATGACGTGAAGCGATGGCGACTATATAAAGGAATCGTAGACATGCTGCTTTTTGACACAAAAGGGCGTGTGCCTGGCGGTAACGGAAAACAGTTTGACTGGTCTGTTCTAAACACCTATGACGGTGATATTCCGTTTCTTTTAAGCGGTGGAATAGGCGAGGGCGATGCACAAAGAGTATTGTCATTCATGCATGAACGCATGATAGGAGTAGACCTTAACAGTCGTTTTGAAATTTCCCCGGCATTAAAAGACGTTGCAAGCTTGGCAAGATTCATTAATGAAATAAGGTCATAAGAAATATAATTAACGATAAAAACATAGATTGATATGAATAAGATAAACAGACTCTTTGCGGAAAGCAAAGACCACAAGTTGCTCTCATTGTATTTTTGCGCAGGCTGCCCTACGCTTGAAGGCACTGCAGATGTGATAAAGACAATGGAACGCAAAGGTATCGACATGATAGAAGTCGGCATCCCGTTCAGCGACCCTCTTGCCGACGGTCCTGTCATTCAGACAGCTGGAACAGTTGCTTTGAAAAACGGTATGACTCTTACAAAGCTCTTTGAACAGCTTAAGTCTATAAAGGAAGAAGTGAATATACCGCTTGTAATGATGGGTTATCTCAATGTTATAATGCACTATGGCTTTGACGCATTCTTCCGCAGCTGTGTTGACTCTGGCGTGTCTGGCGTGATTATTCCCGACCTTCCGTTCAATGACTATCTTAAAGACATACGACCTTTGGCAGACAAATATGATATAAGAGTTATAATGATGATAACTCCAGAGACGTCAGAAGAGCGAATAAGATTTATAGACGAGCATACAGACGGCTTTATATATATGGTGTCTTCTGCAAGCATTACTGGTGCGCAGAAGAATTTTGACGATGCAAAGCAAGAGTATTTTAGACATATAAACTCCATGAATCTTCACAATCCGCGAATGATTGGTTTCGGAATATCAAACAAACAGACGCTTGAAAGCGCGCAACAGAATGCAGCAGGTGCAATAATCGGTAGCAAGTTTGTTACTCTTTTGAGCGAGACAGGCGATGCAGACAAGGCTTTAGATATGTTGTTTGATGCCTTGAAGAAGTGATAATACATATAATAATGAACAAAAATATCTCCGATAATAATATGAAAGAATCTTATTTTGTAGACGAGAACGGTTTCTATGGTGACTTTGGAGGAGCATACGTGCCTGAAATTCTTTACAAGTGTGTAGAAGACTTGCGCAAGGCATACCTACCTGTTATAGAGAGCGAAGAGTTCAAGAACGAATACCATGCTCTTCTTCGTGACTATGTAGGTCGCCCTTCACCGTTATATTTTGCAAAGCGCATGAGCGAGAAATATGGCTGCCAGCTCTATCTTAAGCGTGAAGATCTTAACCATACAGGTGCGCACAAGATAAACAATACCATTGGTCAGATTCTGTTGGCACGCAAGATGGGCAAGACCAGAATCATTGCTGAGACAGGAGCCGGGCAACATGGTGTGGCAACAGCTACCGTTTGCGCTCTTATGAACATGGAATGCGAGATATTCATGGGCAAGACAGACGTTGAACGTCAGCATACTAACGTTGAGCGCATGCGTATGCTTGGTGCAAAGGTTCACCCTGTAACTACCGGTAACATGACACTTAGCGACGCTTGTTCAGAAGCTATACGCGACTGGTGCTGCCATCCTTCAGACACATTCTATATTGTCGGTTCAACTATGGGGCCGCACCCTTATCCTGACCTTGTTGCACGTATGCAGAGCGTAATATCAGAAGAAATAAAATGGCAACTGCAGGAAAAAGTAGGGCGAAACTATCCTGACTATCTTGTAGCATGTGTAGGCGGTGGCTCTAACGCTGCAGGCACTGTCTATCATTATCTTGATGACGAGCGTGTAAAGATAGTTCTTGCCGAAGCTGGAGGCCATGGTGTTGATACAGACTATACTGCAGCCACTATCCATAGAGGAACATTAGGCATTCTTCATGGCAGCAAGATGCTGGTAATGCAGACACCTGACGGACAGATAGAAGAGGCATTCACCATTTCAGCTGGCCTTGATTACCCTGGTGTTGGCCCTATGCATTGCAACATGGCAGTGAAAGGCCGTAGCAAGGTCTTTGCCGTTAATGACGATGAGGCTATATATGCAGGCTATGAACTTACACGTATGGAAGGAATAATTCCTGCCATTGAGAGTGCACATGCCGTAGCTGCATTGAAGAAAATGAGTTTCAAGAAAGACGATGTAGTTGTGCTTACCGTCAGTGGCAGAGGCGACAAAGACGTTGAAACATATCTAAACAACAAAGACAAAGCTTTGGAATATGGAAAATTCTAAATATAGATATATAACCGCAAGCCGTAATGTGCTTGCCGACTTGTTTACGCCTGTCAGCGTGTATATGCACCTTAGAGACATATATCCGCAGAGCGCGCTTATGGAAAGTTCCGACTATCATGACTCAGGCAATAGCCGTTCATTCATCTGTGTAAACCCTATAGCCAGTGTCCAGATTAGTCATGGGGAAGCTATCTGTTATTTTCCTGACGGAAAGAAAGCCGTCAGCCCAATAACTTCCGACTATACGTGCGATTGCGCTATAAATGACTTTCTCGCACAGTTTGACATTAGTGGCGACAACTCTTCATGCTGCGGTCTATACGGCTACACGTCTTTCAATGCTGTGCGCTATTTTGAGAACATCGACGTAAAAGACGTGACGATGGAGAAGAACGATGCTCCAGATTTGTATTACATTCTATATCGCGATGTCATTGTCTTTGACCATTTCAACAACAAGATGACTGTTGTCTCGTTAGGAGCACCAGGTATAGACAATTCTGCACAGATAGATAGCCTTATGAAACAGATGCAGAAAGAAAACGTCAAGGCATATGACTTTCATAGCGTGGGAGAGACATCTTCGCCGTTGACAGACGAGGAACACAAGGCAAACATTCGACGTGGCATTCAGCATTGCAAGCGTGGCGATGTGTTCCAGATAGTTCTTTCTCGTCGCTTTGTGCAACATTACGAAGGCGATGATTTCAAGCTGTATCGTGCCTTGCGTTGCATAAATCCGTCTCCATATCTGTTCTATTTTGATTTCGGTGGCTTCCGTATATTCGGCAGCAGCCCAGAAACACATTGCAGAATTGAAGGAAAGAAGGCATATATTGACCCTATTGCTGGCACCACAAAACGTACAGGCGATGTAGAAGCCGACCGTCGTGGCGCTGAGTTTCTGCGTAATGACCCGAAGGAAAACGCAGAACATGTAATGCTTGTTGACCTTGCGCGTAATGACCTTAGCCGCAACTGCCATGACGTAAAAGTTGATTTCTATAAAGATATCCAATATTATAGCCATGTCATTCATCTAGTAAGCCGTGTTAGCGGCACTTTAGATGAAGGCAAGAACCCTATAAAGGCATTTATAGATACATTCCCTGCAGGAACATTAAGCGGTGCGCCAAAGGTGCGTGCAATGCAGCTGATAAGCGAATACGAACCCCATAACCGTGGCGCATACGGTGGCTGCATCGGCTTTATCGGCTTTGACGGAAGTCTTAACCAGGCTATAACTATCCGTACATTTGTTAGCCGTAACGGTGAACTTTGGTTCCAGGCAGGTGGAGGCATAGTTGCCAAAAGCAATGAAGACTATGAACTGCAGGAAGTAAACAACAAGCTAGGTGCGTTGCGCAAGGCAATAATCATGGCTGAGAGCATGTAGGTTTCTTAGATTGAATGTTAGATTATCTACTCATCAGAACTTGCAAACCATTGAACTCAAACAGAAAAAACAGATGAAAATAGTAATAATAGATAATTATGACAGCTTCACTTACAACCTTTCTCATTTGGTAAAAGAGCTTGGGGCAGATGTTGAAGTTTATCGTAATGACCAGTTTGAATTGTCACAGCTGGAAAAATTCGACAAGATAATACTCAGTCCTGGTCCAGGAATACCGTCAGAGGCAGGTCTGTTGCTGAAAGTCATTGACACATATAAGGGTATAAAGCCAATGTTAGGCGTGTGTCTTGGACATCAGGCTATAGGCGAAGTCTTTGGCGCAAAGCTGACCAATCTCAGCGATGTGTTCCACGGCGTTGCTACCGTTGGCACACAATTCGGTAATGACCCGATATTCAAGGGTTGCCCAGAGCGTCTTACTATGGGGCGTTATCACAGCTGGGTTGTTGATAAAGACGGTTTTCCGTCATGCTTGGAGATTACCGCAGAGAGCGACGAAGGTCAGATAATGGCTCTTCGCCACCGTGTCTACGATATTCACGGAATACAGTTCCACCCTGAGAGTGTGCTGACTCCTGACGGTGCTGTTATTCTCAAGAACTGGCTTGAAATGTGATGTCGTTTTAAAAGCGCAGTCTTGAAATGTGATTTAATGTGGTTTAGCCCAAATCTCTCAACGGTTTGGGCTAAACTGTTTTTATAAATGTTTAGTCTTCAGACATGTCTGCAACCATTTGTCTATACATTGCATACATGTGGGTGCGTGATATATAACCCAGAAGGTGTCCTTCGGTGTCAAGTACAGGGAGCATTGTCGCGTCTGTGCTGTCAAAGCGTTTCATCACTTCTTCCATAGGGTCGTTTACAGAAAGGGTGCTTTCTGGTTGCGACATAAGCTGGTTTACCGTAAAGTGATGATATAGCTCAGTGCGGAAAACGATGTGCCTGATTTTTGTTATGTCAATCTCGCCAAGCAAGTTGCCTGCATCGTCGAGCACTGGCAGCAAGTCAGTGTGGCTCTTGCTTATAGCGTGAACAAGCGATGCAAGGGGCATGTCTCTGCTTACGGCAGTGTAGTTCTTGTCGATAACGCTGTCAAGACTCATAAGCGTCAGAATTGCACGGTCGGTATGGTGGGTAATAAGTTTGCCCTGACGTGCCAGACGCATGCCGTAAATGCTGTGAGGCTCGAATATGATAATCGTGAGATATGCGCAGATGCTGACAATCATCAGCGGTATAAACATCTGATAGCCGCCTGTAATCTCTGCTATAAGGAATATTCCTGTAAGAGGCGCATGCATCACTCCTGCCATCACGGCAGCCATGCCCAGCAGCGCGAAGTTCTTTTCTGGAACATATACACCCAGTTCATACATATTCCACACACGGGCAAACAGGAAGCCGGCAAAAGCCCCGATGAACAATGAAGGCGCGAATGTTCCTCCACAGCCTCCACCTCCGTTTGTAGCAGACGTAGCGAAAACCTTTGTCAGAAGCACCATTCCGACGTATGGCACGAGCATGCTGGTATGTCCGTAGAACGGAGAGTTGTGCAGCAATGCATCCCAGTCTTCCTGTGTGCTGCCGCTCAGCAATATGTTTATGCTGCTGTAGCCTTCACCGTAGAGTGACGGGAAGATGAAGATAAGCGGGCTGAGTATTACCGCTCCGAGAAGCAGCTTGGCGATAGGCCGTTTGCTTAGTCGCCCGAAAACAGACTCGCAAGCTGTCATAGTGCGAATAAAGTAAAGGCTTACGATACCGCCGAAGATGCCCAGAAGAATGTTTGCAGGTATGCGCTCTACAGGCCATGCAGAAGTAAGATGGAACGTGAAAAGCGATTCGCTCCCCGTAAACATATATGTAAAGCACGTTGCCGTTACGCTGGATATAAGAATTGGCAGCAACGATGCCATTGTAAGGTCAATCATCAGCACTTCAAGGGTGAATACCAGACCAGCTATAGGAGCCTTGAAAATGCCTGCGATAGCGGCTGCTGCACCGCATCCAACGAGCAGCATCAGTGTCTTGTTGTCCAACTTGAACAGTTGTCCGAGATTGCTTCCTATGGCAGAGCCCGTGAGCACGATAGGCGCTTCGGCTCCTACGCTGCCTCCAAAGCCGATGGTTATGGCTGAGGCTATGACCGACGAGAAACAGTTATGGCCTTTCAGACGGCTTCTCTTGCTGCTTATGGCATATAGTATTCTGGTAATACCGTGGCTTATTTCGTCTTTCACGATATACCTTACGAAAAGCGACGTGAGATAGATTCCGATAACGGGATAGACGAGATAGAGCCAGTTGAAGGTACTTAGGTCGAATCCAGACGTGAGCAGCAACTCTATTTCTTCGATAAGCCAATGAAGAATAAATGCGGCAACAGCTGCAAATAGTCCCACAAAGAAACTCAGCACAAGCGTGAACTGACGGTCGGTTACATGTTCCTCTCGCCATTTTATCACTCTCGCCATTAAAGAAAGATTTTCTTCTGCAAGTTCTGCTTCGTTATGGTAATTGTTCACGATATTCGTTTTTTACTGACTTTCTATTTTCTTACAATCTCTACTTGACCGTCGTTTTTCAGTCTTATTATGCTCGATGGCGTGTGTGCTTTCTTCTCCTGTCTGCGCGAAAAGCAGATATAGTCAACTGCATTGAGTATATCTTCAGATATGTCGCAGAAGTTCTGTGGTGCAGGTTCGCCGCTTATGTTTGCGCTTGTCGACACGATGGCTTTCTGGAATCTGTAGCAAAGCTCTTTAGAGAAAGCCTCTTGGGTAATCCTTATCGCAATGCTTCCGTCTTCGGCTATAAGGTTTTCAGCCAGATTCACAGCTTCGTCAAATATGATGGTTGTAGGCTTAACTATCACGTCAATCAAATCCCATGCCACTTGCGGCACGTTCTTTACATATCGCTGTAGTCTTGCGTCAGAGTCAACAAGGCATATTAGCGCCTTCGAGTCGTCTCTATGCTTTATATTGTAGACCTTTGCCACTGCTTCCGGGTTAGTCGCGTCGCAGCCTATTCCCCAGACTGTATCGGTAGGGTAGAGTATGACTCCGCCTTTTCTCATTACCTCCACGGCATTCTTTATATCTTCTGTCTGATTCATTTTATTGTTATTCTTGCTTTCTCAAATCTTTTCACCTCATAGTCTTTCTCTCTCCCGATGAGGCAAATGTATATCACCAATAAGTCTTTTGCTTTATTCCG
>JAUNIZ010000116.1 GCA_030523165.1 Prevotellaceae bacterium | reverse complement strand
TTTTCCATATGGTGAGGACTATTTGACATTCTATAAACTATATAAAAACGGGTTCAAATTAGGAATATTATATGATTCTGGCATAGAACATTTAGACGGAGGAACGGCAAGTATAGCATACCGTAAAAATCCTCAACGTATGTATATACGTAGTTTTAGTTCTTTTGCTTTATGGTGGAGAATGTGTTATAACCTAAAAGATGCATCTGTTTTTGAAAAAACACTTGCTATACTAAGTTTTACATTTAAGGTTATATGGCAGTTGCTCATTATGGTATGCGCATCCATAATACAAAAAGAGCCAAAAATGGTTTTGTGCCATATAAAAGGGGTAATTAATGGGTGGAAGTTTGTTCATTCTTACGAATTTACATCTATAAGGAACTATATAATAAAATAGACCAATTTATAATACTTTATAGTACTTGAATATTGTCGATATAGGAATATATCATACTTTCATGTTTAACATTAAAAATAACATACAATGGACTTAAATTTTAGGAATGTAACCAGCTGGCTGATATTATTGGCTTGCTTGTTTTTAGTGCAGCCAATACAGGCTCAGACAAAGCCTCGATGGGCTACAAAAGGAGTAAGTTCAATGAACAAAGACCGTTCGAATGACTCTTATGAATTTGTAAATGTTGAATCTTTTGGAGCAGATATAAATGTGTTGCGCAAAGAACGATTAACACCGATTATCGAAAAGTTGGCAGAACAATATCAATTGTCTGTATCGTCTGCAAAGATTGATACGGTCTTATCAGAAGAAATGTTTGTAAGTAAAAGTAAGGTGGGCGATGTGTCAGTACCTTCAGACTATAGAATAACATTTACAGGTGCTGATAATTCCGTATTCTATCTGAAGTTAGTTGATGACTATACTATTCTGGAAGACTATGCTGACGAAACTTATTATTATGAATTATATCAGTTATATGCAGTGTCAAAGGTAAACACAATGCCTGAGTATGACGAGTTTAAAATTTCCAATAAATACAAGGCAGGTGCAATGGCGATGTCTATCGTTCCTGGAGTAGGACAAATTTACAAAGGCCAGAATGTAAAAGGATATGCAATAATAGGCTCTGAGGCATTTTTACTTGGAAGTGCTATAATCTTTGAACTTAAACGCGACCACTGTGCTGATAATAATTGGAAAAGTAAAGCCCGTGGCTGGAGGCAGTTCCGCGATATTGCATTGGTTGGAGCTGGTCTAGTTTATGTTTATAATCTAATTGACGCTGCAGTATCTGATGGTTCTCGTCATGTGACCGTAAAAAAGAAAAAAGACGTGAATCTGACATTTGCACCAATGGTCTCTACAGAAGGCTCTGGACTATCATTTGTTCTTAATTTTTAAATGAAGAAAATAATAAGAACTTCTACTGTACCTACATCTCTAAATACATTTTGTGAAGGACTATTCAAAGAATTGTCTTTAGAATATGAAATAGTAGCAGTTTCTTCTCCTGGCAAAGATCTTGATATTATAGCAAATCGTGAAAATGTCCGAACTATAGCAGTCAGCATGAAACGGCATATCTCTGTATTGAAGGATTTCGTGTCATTGATAAAACTGATATACATCTTTTACAGAGAAAAACCCGCAATGGTGCATAGCATGACACCAAAAGCAGGCTTGCTATCAATGGTTGCAGCAAGGATTACAAGGGTTCCAGTACGTGTACATACTTTTACGGGACTTGTCTTTCCAACATCAACAGGTCTTAAGCAACGTTTACTCATGTTGACGGATAGTATAACATGCCGATGTGCATCAAATATTATCGCAGAAGGATTAGGTGTCAGGAACGATTTGATAAATTACAACATTACTAAAAAGCAGATACGGGTATTAGGATATGGAAATGTTAGAGGCATAGATCTCAAACACTATAACCGGACTCCTAATGTTATTAAGGATGCAGAAGATATCAGAAGAGAATTAGATATCCATGATAGTTCTTTTACATTCATATTTGTAGGACGTTTGGTAAGAGACAAGGGAATAGATGAACTTGTAGATGCATTCTGTATTCTTAATGAACAATACAATGATATTCATCTTATTCTTGTCGGCGAAGAAGAAAAGGAACTAGATCCTATATCTGACTCAGTAAGACATAAAATCGAATCAGTAAAGAATATTCATGCTGTAGGAAGAAAAGAAGACGTCAGACCTTGGTATGCTGCATCTAATGCATTGGTCTTTCCTAGTCATCGTGAAGGATTTCCAAATGTTGTTATTGAAGCTGGAGCAATGGGATTACCTTCTATTGTCACAGACATAAACGGATCTCGTGAAATAGTCAAAGACGGTGTAAATGGTATAATAATTGAACCGCAAAACGTCAAAGCATTACATAATGCAATGAAGGCTTTTCTTGAAAACAAAGATCTAACAGAGAAACTTGCATCTAAAGCTAGAGAATTGATTGCAACACGCTTTGAACAAGGTTATGTCCGTAAATGTCTAAAGGATTTTTATCGTGAAATAATATAATGGCGGCATTCTTTATTTTCATAAAACATAATGTTCCGTTTATATGGAATATTGTTGAATGGCTAAACTGTATTCTCTTCAAATGCAGATATCCTCAATTGTATAAGATTGCTGAAGACATATTGAAAACCACTACATTATCTAATTTTTCCTGTTCTTGCGTTGACTTCAACGATTTAAATGACTTGTCTAGGTTTCTAGAACACCAGTCCAAAGAATATGTCAAATACTTTAATCCACATAAGTTCGATTATAGTACGTTAAGGAGATTGTGCAAGGATCACTCGTTTCTTATGATGAAAGTCGTAAACGAGACTGACGGTAATATATGTGGCTATTTCTTTCTCCGTTGTTTCTTTACAGGCAGGGCTTTTCATGGTCTCATCGTTGATAGCTCTGTAAGAGGTTTGGGTATTGGGACAAGTTTATGGCTGACTTCCATGAGAATCTGTAATGCTGCACATCTGCGTATGTTTGCAACAATTTCTATTCATAACAATGCATCACTATATTCCTGTAAAAAGGCTAATGATGTAATTGAAGAAAAGAAACTCTCTGAGGACTATATACTAATGGAGTTCAAACTCAAAGACAAAAATGTTGAAACAGATATTTGACCGTATAATTGCATGCATAGGTATTATATTATTGTCGCCTATCATACTTATCCTCGCCATTCTTATCAAGATAATGATGCCAGATGGTCCTGTTCTCTTCAAACAATACAGGGTTGGGCAATACGGACGATTGTTTATACTTGTAAAGTTTCGTACAATGACGATGAATCATAATGGTTCTTCTGTAAGTGTCGCTGGCGAGAGTCGTATTACACCGTTGGGGGCAGTCCTCAGAAAATATAAACTTGACGAACTCCCTGAACTATGGAACGTGCTTATCGGGGATATGAGTTTCGTAGGTCCACGCCCAGATGTTCCAGGATATGCAGACAAACTTAAAGGAGACGACAGAGATATTCTATTACTAAAGCCTGGCATTACAGGTCCTGCTACGCTGAAATATCGCAATGAGGAAGAACTGCTGGCAACACAACCAGATCCTCAAGCATATAATGACAATGTCATTTATCCTGACAAGGTTCGTATTAATCTTGATTACCTGCACACACATACTATACTTGGCGATATAAAGATTATATTTAAAACATTATTATGACAAACAAGAAGATACTGTTGTGCCTTGCTCACATGAGCGGACAAGAACAGCATTTTATCAAAGAGGCATTTGATTCTAATTGGGTTGTTCCTTTGGGACCGAATGTTGACGGTTTCGAACAAGATCTGGAATCCTTCCTTGCATCAGACAAATATGTATCTGTCTTGTCTTCGGGTACAGCAGCCTTGCATCTGGCAATGGTACTTGCAGGAGTAGAGGCTGGAGATGAGGTAATATGTCAGAGTTTTACTTTTGCAGCATCTGCCAATCCGATAGTGTATCAAGGGGCATTGCCTGTATTTGTTGACAGCGAGCCTGACACATGGAACATATCTCCACAACTTCTAAAAGAAGCTATTGAAGACCGCATCAAGACAACAGGGCATAAGCCTAAGGCAATTGTTTTAGTTCATCTCTATGGTATGCCGGCAAAGATTGACGAGATTATGGAGATCGCCAATAGCTATGACATTCCTGTTATTGAAGACGCTGCCGAAGCAATGGGCTCGGAGTATGACGGAAAGAAATGCGGTACATTCGGCAAATATGGAATCTTCAGTTTTAACGGCAACAAAATGATAACCACCAGTGGAGGCGGTGCATTGATATGTCCTTCGGCAGAAGACAAGAAACGTGCAACATTCTATGCTACACAGGCACGTGAGCCGTTCCCTTTCTATCAGCATGAAAAAATCGGTTATAACTATCGTATGAGCAATATATGCGCCGGTATAGGAAGAGGACAAATGACCATCATAGACAAACACATTGAACACCATCGTCATTTGGCTGACTTATACTGTCGCTTGTTTCACAATACTCCAGGAGTGTCTGTTCACATCAATCCTGCATGGAAACATAGCAGCAACTACTGGCTAACTACAATTACAATAGACAGTGACATTACAGGTACAGATAATGCGTCAGTATGCCAGCACCTTCAGTCAAAAGGCATAGAAAGCCGCTTCTTATGGAAACCATTGCACTTGCAGCCTGTGTTTAAAGATTCTCCAAGATATGTAAACGGAGTAAGCGAAAGCCTGTTCAATAAAGGCCTTTGCCTTCCAAGCGGCCCATGCGTAAGCGATGAAGATGTAGAGATGATTGCCGAGGAGATAAAGCTATGCATAAGAAACTGATAAGCTGGTATATGTCACGCAACGCTCTGCCTTATTGGTATGTGTTCATTACCGATTGCGGCATTGTGTTCATGTCAGGAATAATGGCTTACGCCATCAATCACGGTCTGGCTAATAGCGTGTCTAATTTGGGCTCATTGTGCACTACTACATGCATATATCTACTCTTCTTTATAATAGGATTTAGATTATTCCACACTTATAGCGGCATTATCCGCAAGTCTTCATTCGGTGACCTTATCCGTATAGCCGCTGCACTGATGGTCGGCGTGTCTATCATAATGATTCTGCGTTTCTATTTTCATTCTGATGCGATGTTTCTTGCCATCCGTTTTCGTGACTTGCTTATGCAGACATTATTGGCATTGGTCATGATGTGCGGACTTAGAGTATCGGCTAAAGTCTTTTATGACATTTATCTAAGACATAACAAGAAGGGCAGCGTCTATGGACTCAGCAACAAAAAGTTGCTCAATATGGAAATGCAAGACCTTCTGCCTCGCGAGCCTATTCACGTAGATATGGAGGCGATAAGAACCAAGATGCGGGGCAGACGTATTCTGGTTACGGGTGCAGCGGGAAGCATAGGCAGCGAACTGGTACGTCTCCTTGCAGAGTTTGTTCCATCGGAACTAATACTAATAGACCAGGCGGAAACACCTCTGCATAACGTGCGTGTCGAAATGGAACGAGATTATCCACAGGTGAAGTGTGAGACCATTGTGTGCAACATCTGCCATAGCCATCGCATGGAAAATATATTTTCAAGATATAATCCAGAGATAGTCTTCCATGCAGCAGCCTACAAGCATGTCCCGATGATGGAAGACAATCCCGTGGAAAGTGTTCTCAATAATGTTGACGGCACACGCAAGCTGGCAGACATATCAATAAGACATGGAGTAAAGAAGTTTGTTATGATAAGTACAGACAAGGCTGTAAATCCTACTAACGTCATGGGATGTTCAAAGCGTATATGTGAGATCTATTGCCAGAGCCTATCAAAGACTGAAGGAGCGAAAGCTGCGGAATGTCAGTTTATTACCACACGATTCGGCAATGTGCTGGGTTCTAACGGTTCTGTCATACCTACGTTCCGTGAACAGATACGTAGAGGCGGACCTGTAATGGTTACACATCCTGATATAATACGTTATTTCATGCTTATTCCCGAGGCTTGCCAGCTGGTTCTTGAGGCGGCTACGATAGGACACAACGGAGAGATTCTTGTTTTCGACATGGGTAAGCCAGTGAAGATAGTGGATCTTGCACGCAGAATGATACAGCTAAGCGGAAGGGATGACGTGAAGATTGAGTTCTCTGGACTACGCCCTGGCGAGAAACTATATGAAGAAGTCCTCAATGACAAAGAGACCGTTCTCCCTACTGCCAATTCTAAGATCAAGAAAGCCAAGGTGCGTGAATATGACTTCACGGAGGTATGTCGCCAGATTGATGACCTTATCGCCATTGCACGCACATACAATGTACCGGAGACGGTAAGGTGCATGAAGAAAATCGTACCCGAATATAAAAGCGAGAACTCCGTTTACAGCAAGCTCGACGTAAGCTGAACGTTTCTCTGGCTTTACCTTTCCATTCTGTTCCTCCGTTTTCTTACACTTCTATTCCACAGTTTCCAAGATAATAATAACTTACAATAATAATAACTAACATGAAACATTTAACAATGATGAGAAAACCAATCTTTTCTCTTGTAGTCTGTCTGATGGCATTATACGGCTTGCCGATAAATGCGCAGGAAGACAAATACAAAGACTACAATGAAGTGTATCGTGATACTGTCGACTATGTGGCTCCCACACAGACGACATTACAGAACGATACTATCTTTGACCCGTTGCGTGTTGTTACAAACAAGTTCGGCAAGAACTGGTTTGTATTCGCGACGGCAGGTGTACATTCTTTCCGTGGAGACTATTCCAGCGATGGTACCTTCAACGGAACTCTCTCTCCTGAATGGGGTGTCGGTATAGGTAAATGGTTTACTCCTGGCGTAGGTCTTAAGGTGGAGTTTATCAGGTCTAACTCTCGTGGATATACAGAATATCTTACAGGACACTACGGCTATGGCGAAACGATGCTTAAAGACGACAATACTCCATACCGAAGAATGAAGACGTCTTGGTGGGACATCAGCGCAAGTGCCATCCTCAACCTTACCCGTCTGTTCTATGGCTATGAAGGCTACAACAGTCCTAAGCGTATGAACCAGTTTATGCTTAACCTCGGTATCGGTGGCGTTCATCATCTTGGCTATGGCCATTCTCATGGTTCAGACAACGAATGGAGCGGTCATGCCGAACTGCAGTACAGCCGATTCTTCAACAGGAAGAAGCGTTTTTCTCTCGACTTCAAGCTGCGAGGCATATTCTATCAGACCAACTTCGACCTTGAATACGGACAAGCAGACCATGCTGCCTACAAGTGGGACTGCAACCTTGGCGTAGCTCTTGGATTCACATTCTATCTTGACCGTCAGCGTTCCAACGGATGGCGCCACGGCACACAGACAGTGTACCAGCGCGACTACAGAGAGCGCAAGATTCTTGTCGTGAAAGAGAAGGACAAGACTGTTGCCTATAACACATTGACATTCTATGTGTTCTATCCTAACAACTATTCAGGACGCAACGATGCTCCAAACGTACAGGATGCTGTGGTAAATACTCTCGACTATCTCGCAGGAGGTATATTCACACAGAAGAAATATGCAAACAACGGCGATGTGGCTAACCGAATGGCAAGAGGCGTATCTCTTAACGGACTCGCTACGGCAGACATTCCTACCGAGACCGCAGACCGCGACTTTGAAATTGACTATGTGCCACGCGGATATGAAATGACAACTTCCGCTCCGCTTTCTCTCAGCTTGAAGTCAAGCGACATGACCGCATTCCGCGAAAAGGCAGGCTTCTACTATGCACCTATCTATGACGGACAACATGTATGGCAGTATCGTATTGACAATGAAACAATGGGACAATCACTCTTGACCGACGACAATTATACGGAAACTGATTCTTATGGACTTAATGCACACAGCGGACTAGGAACGGTACGCCAGAACATGGATGTAGACAACGGTGACGAGCTTGTCAGCTTTGCAGATGTATATGCAGCCATGAATTCCAACAACGGATACATTTCACAGTTCGCCGACGCAAAGACAGTAGAACATATCCGTCAGATTCTTGAGCAAGGCTCTATCACAATGATTCAGACAGAAGGTCTTGCAACGAGTCAGGACAACTTCACCGGTGCCGATGCAGAGCGTGTAGGTAAAGACCGTAACACCGCACTGTCGCAGAACCGTGCCAACTCTGTCATTTCATGGCTAAAGAGCAAGCCACGTCTCAACGATGTCTCTTCACAGATATTCATGGTCAGCAGCCTTAGCGGACCTATCAGAACCGTTACCGACACAAGTACACGTGGACTTAGCGCAAAGTTGAACAGATGTGTTAAGGTACGTATTCTATACATGTTGAAATAATTATGAATCATGGCAACAATTATAAATTACATTAAATTAGAAAGAAAAATGAAAACAACGAAAACACTACTAGCGATGGCTCTCGCCGCTATTACAGTTACTTCGTGTACCCTCGAAGAGAATGTAATCCCTGCAGAGGAAACGTACACAAGAGAGTTCATTAAGTCTTTTGGACTTATTGACAGCGAACAGACATGGAACATGGCTACGCAGGTTACGGCTAATGTCAGCCTCGACGCATCGCTCGGCGCTGACTCCATCAGCGTTTATACCGCTTTCCCCGGCGGCTCTGAAAGCTATATCGTGGCTAAATATCCTGCAAGTACAGCCAGCTTTACATTCGACTATCTGCAAGGCAAGGAAGATGCCTATGTTGTAGTTAAAAACTCTAACGGAAATGTCGTACTAAGCGATTATTATGACATTAATAATGGTGTATTAAATATTGCTTCAACTACAAGGACTACAAGAGCTGATGAAGAAACATGTAATGTTACATTAGGTGATAAAATTACAGATTTTGGCTCATTCTATGATAACCAAAATTATTATACTGATTTATGGTATAACCAATATAGAAATGAAGTTCAATATAAAGATGCATATAACATATATCCTTTGAATAATGTAGTTGCAACAGATGCATCTACATGGAAGATTTCTGATATTATTGATATTGTTGGTACTGGTGGCGTTTTCCATGAACAAGTTATATATGGACAAGAATGTAACTTGGTTAAATGGGAAGATGAACTTCAACCATCTAAAGGTGTGAGATTTACATTGAGTAAAGATGGCCCCGTATCGTTAGAATATATGTATGGCGCAACAGATTATTATAATAAATTTGGGTATCTTTATTATAAAGATGGCGCTACCAATAAAGAGATTCTTCAGTCCCCACATTTTATTCTTATAGATAAAGCTGAACCACAATCAAATGTCAAATGTGATGGTAGTTATATTGAAGCAGGAAATAGTCTTACTAGTTTAGTCACTGGTTACGAGAGTTCAAAAACAGACCATGAATTGACAGGAACAAAATATAATCTGGTTTATTTCGGAGAAGACGGCACAAGTACACCTACATACACTTTCCCAGAAGGCACACATATTGTATTTTTTGAAATAGTCCATGGACAAGATGAAGGTAAGCTTAAAGGAGAGAATCTTTATTATTCATTGCCTTGGATGAATGGCGTTTATAATCATATTGTTAATGAACTTCATCCGTCATGGTCGGCAGAAACTAAAAATGCAGAAACATTTGTTACATACAAGTGGGGTGAAAAAACTCTTATGGGTATGGAAGACCTTGGAGGTGATGATGATATGAATGATATTGTTTTCTTTGTTGACGGTAACTTTGATGAATACATTCCTGATATTAATCCTGAGACAAAACCAACATCTTGGATTGTCGCTTGTGAAGACCTTGGTGGTACAGATGACTTCGACTTCAACGATATCGTTTTCAGCGTAAGTCATACCAGTGGTGAAACTACAGCAACGATAACTCCTCTTGCTGCTGGTGGTATATATGCTGCATATATCATGAATGATGATATTAAAGATTTGGAAGGTAACAATAACAAATTGGATAGTTATGCAGAGATTCATGATTTGCTTAATTCTTCATCAAGAAGCGCAATGATTAATACAACAACAATAGACCATGAAGGTAAAGAGTTCCAAGTTACTGTTCCAGCAGACTTCTCTATGTCATATAATGCAACAACTAAAAGTAACATGGGAGGTTTTTATGTGAAAGTTGTTAAAGGTGATGAAACCATTACGGAAGTTACACCTCCAAGCGAAACAGGAACAGTACCTCAGATGATATGTGTTCCAGATACTTGGTTGTGGCCTATAGAGAGAACAAATATCAGTGAAGCATATCCTGACTTCGGTACATGGGGTTCAAATTACGGCAACACTACATGGTATAGCAACTATACATCTGGAACTGTTGTTAGTAGAAGTACTACAACTACTACAGAATCAACAGGTGAATAACCCTTTCTTATTATTCTGACTTGTGCAATAGGAGCCAATACGAACTATTGCACATCAGATAATATGAAATTACTTATAATTGATTGTCTGTTCATCGGGATTTGCAATCCCGATGCTATGAGTATTAGGATTTGTAATCCGACAGACAATGTTCGACAGATGTATAATATAAGGTATATTTGAGCGGATTGAAAATCCTTATACTCAATGCTTGCGGATTGCAAATCCGCAAGAACTGAACAGAAAAAACATATATAAAAAAGATACATACAAAAACCAAGATTTATCAAGAACAGTAAAATCTGAACAGTAAACCAATACAAAACTAGACGGCTCAATTTTATATTTTACTATTATGTATAATTAAATCTTTTTGAGAATGCCTTAGGTGGATTCGTAGTGATACGCAGAAGCCTGTATGGCATTCTTTTTTTATGCCCTTTCGTTACCCCTATCATGGGTCCTCCGCACCCATCATCAAGGGTATCTGTTACTCGCTATCCAGTTCATCGGGATTTGCAATCCCGATGTTATGAGTATTAGGATTTGTAATCCGATAGATAAGGTTCGACCGATGTATAATATAAGTAGGTATATTTGAGCGGATTGCAAATCCTTATACTCAATGCTGGCGGATTGCAAATCCGCCAGAACAAGACGGTTAGGTATCGTAAACGATAGTTGGCCATCTTCGAAGACCTGAGTTTTTGCTTGCATACGTTTATAGCCGCAAGCCACGCTATCGCTCGCATGCGGTTAGAGATATTGACCCCCTTTGGGGATCTGATGATACACTTGCATGGATGGTACCCCACTCATGGGTGT
>JAUNIZ010000115.1 GCA_030523165.1 Prevotellaceae bacterium | reverse complement strand
TTGTCGCTTTGCAAGCAAAATCCCACTAAACCCTATAGGTTGCGGATTTGAGGAAAAACACGAAATCTATCGTCATATTCAAAAAAATGACTATCTTTGCAACCGAATGTCCGTCTCACAGCATGAGACGGACATTTTTTTGTAACTTTTTTATTTTAAACCTAAATCTGTCATTATACCTTATTTCCTTATTGTCTGTCTTTTCAGATAAAAAAGCGCCCCAAAGCGATTATCACTTTGGGGCACAAACACAAAATATGTAATTTACTCTATTTACAAACTAGTTCTTTATTTACAAATCAGTCATTTATTCCGTAACCGGGTCTAGCTGAATGAAGAACAGATTGCCTGTATCTTGTTTTGTGAGAACATGTTCACCGGCATCAAGAGTAATGGTCAAGGTCTTTGCAGTAGTGTCTATTACGGCTCCTGCGTCAGCTGCCTTTGTGCCGTCAATCTTAAGATTGCACTTTGTGTCATTATTGCCGAAGTATAGGGTCATTGTCATCTGCTGAGATGTAGTGAACGTTACAGATGTGCTTGACTCCAGTTTCAGACATGTGGTATATGTAACGCCATTAACCGTTGCAGAACCTTTAGAACTGGAATAGTTGCCGACTACAGTGAAAGCGGAATTAGACGGTGCGCTATCGGCAAAGTTGCACGTTATGGAACCTTCTATTGTTTCTCCACTTGTATCACCTCCTGTTTCGCCACTATCACCGCCAGTCTCTCCACTTGAAGCATTCTCATCGCCGAAGATTCCTACCAATGAAGAGGTATAGCTGTCTATAGCACTTGACAGCTTTGTGTCTACACTATAATTCTCGTCTGTTCCGCTAAGGTCGTATGTGAAGTCGCCATGACCTAAACGGCCAGCACCGTAATAGCCGGTAACGACAGAAGGAACCTTTGATGCAGGGTCTGCGGTATATGAATACATGATATTGCTATCCGTATCAAAGTTGTTGTAGCTTGTGCCTCCAACCAAAGTGACTACAGAAGCAGGAACCTGCGCGTCACGTGTGTCTGTCTCATAAGCATCGAAGCTGGTATTGTTGGTTTCGTAGGTGATATAACTGAAATTAGAACTTTTCTCTGCAAATACATTGCCATAAGACTTTATTATGCCACCTGTCTCATTAGAGAACGTGCCGTCGCCCTTGGCGTCTGTTCCCTGACGTGAACTCATCATAGGGCGCTTTGTTCCACGGAAGAAATTGCTTTCAACGAACACGCTGGAACCTGTGGTTGCACCAACGCCATACTTAGACACGCCATCGAAATAATTGTTCCATACATGAACGCTCATTGTCCTTACACGCGGGTGACGTGAATCGCTATGGTCGAACCAGTTGTGATGATATGTAATATAGTTTGGCCCAGTCTCGCTCGTCATACCGCAAAGAGAACTCTTTCCACTATCCCAGAAACGGTTGTAAGAGATTGTGATATATTGAGAATCGCCCTTAACGTCAACTGTTCCGTCGCCTTTAGCCTGGTCAGAGTCACCGCCTGCCTGACCGTAGAAGAAGTCTATGTTATGAATCCATATATTTGAATTGTCTGTATCGATAGATATACAATCGTCAAGGCAACGCATGATAGCGAAATTGCGCAGTTCTACGCTTGACACATTGCGCAGGAGAAAGCCGAAGCCATAAACCGTAGCGTCATCGCCAATGCCTTCAATGGTGATGTTCATCGTGCTATAGCTATTCCTTCCCTTGACCTGAAGCCCTTCTGACGAGCTGCCCATATAGTCGAGGTCATCGGAATCTATCTTGCCGATAATGCGGAACGTGATAGGCGTGGTGTCATAGCCTTTCTGATAAGCGTTTATAATAGCCTGTATGCCTGTGCATGAAGTAATAGAAGACTTGCTTGAAGTAATGACATCGGTAGTGATTGTCTTTGCCGTATTCGCAGTTACATACAACACCTTTGCACCGCTTTTCAACGAACCGTCATTGTTGTATGCGCCTACACCTTCTGAACGGAAACTATGGGCAAAGCCGTCACGACTATAATTCACTACAGCTATATCTGTAGCCTCGCTCTCTGTGTCGGCAATCTCTTCGCCCGAAGAGTTTACAGGCACCACCTTAAAGGAATAGTCAGTGCCTGCCACAAGTCCTACAGCATCTGCACGACCATAGGTGCCGTAGTTGCGCACCTGCTGTGCATCCAACTGTGTGTAATCGGTATAGTTACCGCCTTTTATATAAACATTATAAGAAGAGGCATCGCTATACAACTCCCATTTCACGTAAGCCGACTCGCACCATCCTTTAGCCTCTGTTATTACAACATGACCCGACTGGTTATTTATCGTGCCGTTCTCGCCGTTGTCAATAGCCTTGATAAGGTCTATGTTCTTGACTGTCTTTGTGTAAGCGTCAGACCAGGCAGATGTCTGCACTGTAGGAGAAACGGTTACAACACCCGTTGACTTGTCTATTGCCACACCTATCGAATCTGTATTATAGAACATCACGTCACCGCCGTCAAGCGTAAGGCACACCTGATTGTTAGCCGTATTGAGCGAAGCAGCGTGATAACCTGAATAATCTGCACGGTTCTGTGCATCTGCGCCTATGCTGAAACATGCTGCAAGGCATGTCATGAGCGCAAACATTATTGTTGAGTATATGTTTTTCATAATGCCATTACTTTACTATATATTTCTTTCCGCCAACGATATATATTCCTTTCGGAAGTTCCTGAACAGAAGTTCCAACGAACTGACCAGCAAGAGTATAGACCCTATTGTCTACATTGACATTATCTTCGGCATTGACATTGGTTATGCCTGACGAAGAATCGTAAGTCAAAGATATGCCTACAGTAGACATGTCATCTACTGTCTGGCTGCTGCCGTCACTATAGTCAAGAGTTACGGCATTTCCGTTAAACGTAAGGTTTACGACAAAGTTATCAATCACAGAGCCGTCGATGGTAACGGTCTGCTCCGTATCGGCAAATACACTTCCCCCTGACAATGCCATCAAGAGAGAAAGACACAGCATCTTTCTTTTCATATTGATTAGGTTTTAGTAGTTTCTATTCAAGTTTGTTTTCATCAAGCCCAATGACAAATTGGGCTAATTCAAGTTTGCATTATACCAAATCGCAGATTCGGTTTCAGAATATTTGCAAATATAGGAATTTAATTCATTTGTTCAAAATGAACAGGCGCAAACCGACAATCATTTATATTTACTTAACAACTTGATTGTTATGGAACGGCAATTCGCATTGCCTTTATTTAGAGAGAGTTATCTTCAATACGCTCTGTGTTCTGTCTGTTATGCGACAACAGTTGTCGGGGCGCTGGCTTACAAGCCATATTATCTTGCCTGACGCGTCAACTACAACAAGCTGACGCTGCTTGTCAAAGAGATTCATCTTCCTGTCTGTAAGATAGTCGCGGACAAGTTTTGAGCCTTTCATGCCAAACGGAATGAAACGGTCGCCTTGCTCTACGGTGCGTATAGTAAGAGGAAACTTTACGGAATCGGCATCAAGGCAAGCGCAATCACTGCTTTTCACCAGTTCAAAACCGCTGATGTCAATACGCTCAAACTTGAACTTCATGCCGTTGCCATATACGTATGTGCCTTCTTCGGGAATGACAAACGCACGTGCTGAATTGCTATCGACTGGCTCAATCAGTAATCTTCCACGGTCAACAAGCAACTGATGTGTAGAGGAACGGAACACCCTACCCGTAGCATCATCAAGTAAACGATCAAGAGAATGGTCAAGAGAACGGTATATCTGCTCTGTCTGTGACGATGTGAAGGTATAGTCCTTTAGAATGCTGAACAATAGATATTCAGGCGAAATCTCGTTTTTCAACGCTTCCAATGATAGCGTAACTACACCGTTTCCGTCAGATATGATTACCCTTTTCCTTGCGCTTTCGATTGCCGAATCAAAGACATCTGCCACTTGCAGCATACGTGCAGCAGTCTTTGATATGCTGTCGCTTACCGACGGGTTTATCTCCCGCATCATAGGAATAATATCAAGGCGAATCTTGTTTCTTACAACATCGTCTTCAAGATTGGTGCTGTCGGTAACATAATCCTGACCGGCAAGAGTCAGAGCGTCTTCTATCTCGCTACGGAAAACACAAAGCAGAGGGCGCACAATGTCGCCGTTTTTCATAGAGATGCCTGTAAGTCCATGAATGCCTGTGCCACGCATTAGATTCATCAATACGGTTTCTACGGTGTCGTCTTTATGGTGAGCCACACAGACAGCAGAAGCATTGATGTCATTCTTCAGCTGACGGAAATAAGAATATCGCAGCTGGCGTGCAGCCATCTCTATGCTTATCTTGTGAAGACGTGCAAAGGAAACGGTATCGAAATGCACAAGATGCAGCTCTATGTCGTTCTTCTGACAGAAAGCCTTGCAGAAATCCTCGTCACGGTTAGACTCCTCGCCACGCAAATGAAAGTTGCAGTGGGCTGCCTCGACGTCATATCCCAACTCTTTTAATGCCAAAGCCAATGTTACGCTGTCTGCCCCACCCGACAACGCTACAATATACTTGCCGTCTTTATCCAAAAGACGGTTGTCTTCAATAAAATCCGATATTCGTTTAAGGAATGCCTTATTCAACATACAGATGTATCTTTTCCAACTTACAGAAGTACCTTTTCCAACAGACAAAAGTATCTTTTCCTGCATACAGGAATACCTTACTCAACATACAGCACCAATCCTTTAAGATATTCACCTTCGGGGTGATATATGTTTATAGGGTGGTCTGCTGGCTGGTGAAGCTGGTGAAGAATACGAACATTGCGACCACTCAATGCTGCAGCTGTAAACACAGCGTTGCGGAAGTTGTCTTTCGTAACTACCTGACTGCAGCTGAACGTGAATAGAATGCCGCCTTTCTTTATGCGTTCCAGTGCCTTTACGTTGAGTCGGGTATATCCTTTGAGTGCATTGTGAAGAGCTGCCCTGTGCTTTGCAAACGCCGGAGGGTCAAGAATTATAAGGTCATACTTGCCGTCGGCAGCGTCGAGAAACTTGAACGCGTCTTCACAAAATGCCTGATGACGGTTGTCGTCAGGGAAATTAAGACTTACGTTGGCGTTAGTCAGTTCTATTGCCTTTGCGCTGCTGTCTACAGAATGAACGAGCTTTGCATCGCCACGCATGGCATAGAAAGAGAAGCCTCCTGTGTAGCAGAACATGTTCAATACGGTCTTGTCCTTGGCATAATGCTCCAGCAGACTGCGATTCTCACGCTGGTCAACAAAGAAACCTGTCTTCTGTCCCTTTAGCCAGTCTACATGAAACTTCAGTCCGTTTTCAACGGCTATGTTGTCGTCGCTGCCTCCATAGATAAAGCCGTTTTCCTGTCCGAGTTCTGCCTTGTAAGGCAATGTCGTCTCGCTCTTGTAGAAAACATTCTCTATCCTGTTGCCCATAACGGCTACAAGCTGACGCGCAATGGCTTCACGGCAGACGTGCATTCCCACGCTGTGAGCCTGCATGACGGCAGTCTTGCCATAACAGTCGATTACAAGACCAGGCAGACAGTCGCCTTCTCCATGAACCAATCTGAAGGTGTTGTTTTCGGGGTTGTCGGCTATGCCAATGCTCTGTCGCATCTTCAACGCCGACTCTATACGGCTAAACCAGAAAGAGTCGTCTATCTTGATGTCTTCAAACGACAGCACTCTAACGGAGATGCTGCCTATCTGATAATGCCCTACTGCAACAAAGTCGCCTGCGGCATTGACAACTCTCACTATGTCGCCTTCTTCCAAGCCGTTGTCGGCATGGGCTATAGCACCAGAAAACACCCAAGGGTGAAAGCGTTTAAGGCTCTCGTCCTTGCCTTTCTTCAAATATATGTTCTTATACATTTACCTCGTTATTGATTGGTTCTACTTTCTTTATAAGCTTATAGTCGCCGCTTTCCTCAAGTCGGCACAGTTCTTCGTAAATCATTATGCACGCCCAGGCATCTGTAGCTGCATAGAGTTTCTGCTTTTCAGACAACACGTCAGCTTCCCAGTTCGTAAGCTGTGCAGTCTTGCTTATCTTCTGATGAAAGAGATTGGCGTATATCTTCTGCAAGCTCAAGTCCTCTACTCCGAGTTCGCACATACGCTTCTGCAAGTCAATGAAGTTGCCTGGCTTGAAATCGGAACGTCTGTGCAGCGAAAGAATGTCGTCGCGCAACGACAGCCCTATCTTTGGCACTGTGGTGTCTTCGAGCAGTCGGCGAATGGCGCGTGTAATGCCTGTGTAGTTCAAGCGGAACAGAAAACAAGTATCATGTGTTGACACCTGAAGCAGTGCAACGTTGTGTGTCTGCCCTTTCTTGAACGACGGACGCGTCTCTGTGTCAACGCCAAGAATCGGCTGGTCTAACAGATAATCAACAGCCTTGTCTGCTTCCGCAGCGGTGTTGATCACTATTATTCTTCCTTCAAAGATCGCTCTCGGCATTGCTGAAATAACCTGTTTGTCTATCTTGTCGTATATGATCTTTTCCATGCTTCTATCTCAAACGGTCTGCAAAAATATAAAAAAAAGGTGACTTTTATTGCCTGTTATGACATTTTTCAATTACTTTTGCAAATAAAATTACAAAGATACTGATGGCGAAGAAAAAAAATACACGTTCAAATAAAACATTCAGCGAAGTCGTAGGCTTCAAAAATATATTCCAAAATGATATAATAAACTTTATTGTCGGCATAGTATTGTTCTTTCTGGCGATATATATAATCATTGCGTTTATATCATTTTTCACCGCTGGCGAAGCAGACCAGAGCCTTGTGCTCGACCTTCGCCCTGGCGAGATATTCAATTCCGACAAAGCGTTCCAGAACAGCTGCGGTCCGTTCGGAGCGTTCATATCCTATTTCTTCATATCGCGCTGTTTCGGCATTCCTGCGTTTATCATACCTGTTTTCATGGGTATGCTTGGCCTAAGACTTGTCAAGGCGTATATGTTCAATATCATGAAATGCTTCTTCTGCATGGCGCTTGTGATGATATGGTCATCTATCATGGCTGCCAAGATATTCACTCCGATAATGGGAAGCAGCATTTTCAACCCTGGTGGCGACAGCGGCCTGTTCTGCAGCCAGTGGATAGAGAATCTTGTGGGCACACCGGGTCTGTTGGGGCTGATGGCATTGACGGCTATTCTGTTCCTCACTTATCTAAGCAAGGAGACAATAACGGTTGTGCGCAAGGCGCTTAACCCTGTGAAGGCAATATCAAGCAGGGTGAAGTTCAACATAACCAACGATGCCCAGACAAAGGAAAAGGAAGTGCTGATAGAGACGCTTGATGACCCAGAAGTGTTTGACGACCCTGAAACAGAAAAGATTGATTTCCCTGTCGACGATGAGGAAAACGAGGTTGAACCAGCAGAGGAAACTACAGAAGATAAAGCTGACAAGACAACTGAAACAGTTGAAACCAGCGGCAATGAAGAGTTTAAGGTTGAACTGGCGAAGGAAGACGAGAAGTCTGACTCTAATGACGTTTCCAACGCGCAAGACCTTAACGTTCCTATCAACCCTAAGGAACCTTGGACAAAATACAAGTATCCTACGCTCGACCTGCTGAAGACATACGAGAACGACGGCAAGCCGTATATCGACATGAAAGAGCAGATAGCAAACAAGGAACGCATTATCAAGGTGCTTAACAACTTCGGAGTGCAGATAAAGACTATATCGGCTACCGTAGGCCCTACTATCACTCTCTATGAGATAACGCCTGCCGACGGTGTGAGAATATCGAAAATCAGGAACCTTGAAGACGATATAGCGTTGAGCCTTGCTGCTCTGGGAATCCGTATCATTGCGCCTATACCGGGCAAGGGAACGATAGGTATCGAGGTGCCTAACGCGAAGGCTAACATCGTATCTATGGAAAGCATTCTCAACTCAAAGCGCTTCCAGGAGACAAAGATGGAACTGCCTATAGCTATCGGCAAGACTATCACCAACGAGGTGTTTATGGTAGACTTGGCTAAGCTGCCTCACCTGCTTGTAGCTGGTGCTACGGGTCAGGGTAAATCTGTTGGTCTGAACGCAATAATAACGTCGCTGCTCTACAAGAAGCACCCTAACGAACTGAAGTTTGTGCTGATTGACCCTAAGAAGGTAGAGTTCAGCATCTACGCTCCTATAGCCGACCACTTCATGGCAAAGGTGCCCGACGACAACGAAGAGCCTATCATCACTGACGTGAAGAAGGTTATACGCACGCTGAACAGTCTATGCAAGCTGATGGATACAAGATATGACTTGCTGAAGGCTGCAGGCGCAAAGAACATCATAGAGTATAACAAGAAATACGTTAACCACCAGCTGCGACTTACCGACGGTCATGAATACATGCCTTATATCGTTGTGATAATCGACGAGTTCGGCGACCTTATTATGACTGCAGGCAAGGAAATAGAAATGCCTATAGCGCGTATAGCGCAGCTTGCACGTGCAGTGGGCATACATATGGTAATCGCCACACAGCGCCCTACCACATCAATCATTACGGGTAACATCAAGGCAAACTTCCCTGGCCGTATGGCTTTCAGAGTGAGTGCAATGATTGACTCGCGCACTATCCTTGACCGTCCTGGCGCAAACCAACTGATAGGTCGTGGCGACTTGCTCTTCCTCGACAAGAACGAGCCTGTCAGAGTGCAGTGTGCATTTGTCGACACGCCAGAGATTGAAGACATCAACAAGTATATATCCCAACAGCCTGGTCCGCTGGAACCTATGGAACTGCCTGAGCCTGCAACCGACGAAGACAGCGGAGCTGGCGGTGGAGGCAGCGAGGTGAGCAACCTTGACCCTCTCTTTGAAGACGCAGCGCGTGCAATCGTGCTTAGCCAGCAAGGCTCTACCAGCATGATTCAGCGACGATTCTCTATAGGCTACAACCGTGCAGGAAGACTCATGGACCAGTTGGAAAAGACAGGAGTGGTAGGCGCAGCACAGGGAAGCAAGCCGCGCGAGGTGCTTATTCTCGACGAGAACAGCCTTGAAACGCTGTTGGCAAGATACAGAAAATAACGGATAAACATATAAACAAAACAGGTATAACTAACATGAAAAGATTATCTTTTTTATTAATGGTATTAGCTTTGGCTCTGTGTGTAAATGCGCAGAACTCAACCGAGGCACGCAAGATTCTTGACAAGACAGCTGCCGTAATCAACAAGAAAAACGGCGCTAGCGCAAACTTTACAATCAGCGGAAAATATGGCAACACATCGGGCACGATAGCCATAAAGGGCAACAAGTTCAACGCACGCACAAGCGAGTCTATCGTCTGGTATGACGGCAAGACACAGTGGACATACGTGAAGAACAACCAGGAAGTAAACGTCAGCACTCCTAACGAGGCGCAGCAGCAGTCAATGAACCCATACAAGTTCATCAACATCTACAAAAGCGGCTACACGCTGAGCAAGAAAGACCTGTCTGACGGCTGGGAAATTCACCTTACGGCAACAAACCAGAACCGTGCAATCAAGGAAATGTATATCACCATAGGCAAGAACTACTACCCTAAAGAGGTGAGAATGAGACAGTCTAAGGGCTGGTCTACAATAAAGGTATCCAACTTCAAGTCGGCTAACCTCAGCGATGCCACTTTCCGTTTCAATTCGAAAGACTATCCTAACGCCGAGGTAGTAGACCTCAGATAACCTTCGGCAAAACCTACGAAAGAAAGCCATGAACAAGTTACAGCTACTGCGCCTGTTGCGTCAGCACGTCAAGCTATCGGAAAAGAGAAGCGCAATCTACGACCAGAACCGCTTTGCCAAGTTCTTCATCTATCTTGGAGGCATGTTCGTCATTGCCTACATCATGTTCCTATCCATAATGCTGGCGCTGATAGCCAACGATTCAGAAACAACCACTCCCTACGAGTTCTTTTTCTGCATAGCGCCATTTGTGCTTGTTCTCGACTTCTTTGCCCGCTTTCTCACACAGCAGACGCCAGTGCAGCTTGTAAAGCCTTACACGCTGTTGCCTATACCGAAATATGCATGCATAGAATGTTTCATCATTTCAAGCATCATAACCCCCAACAACTTCATCTGGCTTGCCCTGAGCGTGCCTTACGCCATAATGACGATACTCTTCAGCGAAGGCTTCTTCGTGGCTCTGAGCGTCGTCATAGCCTTCCAGCTATTGGTAATCGTCAACAGCCAATGGTACATGCTTGCACGAACGCTTATCAACGTCAGCATAAAGTGGTGGCTGCTGCCTATAGCCGTCTATGGCGCACTATTCTCGCCCCTGTTCCTTGAACTCTCTGACGAATGGTTCGACGTTGCAAAGGCATTCGGCGAAGGCGTGTCGTTCTGGAATCCGCTGTTCTACATCGCCATACTGGCAGTGCTTGCCGCATTCTACGAGGTGAACAAGCGCATACAGTTCAGCGTAAAGACAAGCGAGAGCAGAAACGCAGAAGAGAAAAACCTCAAGAACGTTTCCGAATTCAAGATGTTCGACCGCTACGGAGAGGCAGGCGAATATCTGAAACTCGAAATAAAGAGCATGATGCGCAACAAGAACCTCCGCAAGTCGTTCATCATGACAATACTCCTTGTGGTGCTGCTGAGTGCCGTAATCTCGTTTACAGATGCCTATGACAGCGACTACATGCGCAGCTTCTGGCTTGTCTACAACTTCGAGCTTTACGGAGCAATGACGCTTATCAAGATAATGTGTGCAGAGGGCAACTACATTGACGGTCTGATGATTCGCCGCGAGAACATTCTGCAGCTGCTCAAGGCAAAGTATTATTTCTATTGCGCCGTGCTCCTTGTGCCGTTCGTGCTGATGCTCCCTACCCTGTTCATGGGCAAATACACGCTGCTCATGCTTGTGTCGATACTGGCGTTCACGGCAGGCCCCGTCTATTGTCTGCTTATGCAAATGGCGATATACAACCGTCAGGCCATGCCGCTAAACGCAAAGTTCACCAGTCGCGGAGCCATTGAAAACAACTATGTGCAAGTGATAGTTGAGCTTGTAGCCTTTTTCGCGCCTACCATACTGATCAGCGTCTTGCATGCGTTCTTCAGCGCCACCGTCACCTTCAGCGTATTGCTTGTCATTGGCTTGGCTTTTGTCCTTACCCACGACATGTGGCTCAGAAACATCTACACACGCTTCATGAAGAAGCGATATGTCAACATGGAAGGTTTCCGCTCGTCAAGGTAAAAATATTAGAATACATATAGTGTGAGCCAAAAAAAT